>NZ_JAAAHR010000011.1:0-102315 GCF_009908215.1 Nonomuraea sp. K271
GTCCCCGATCCGTGCACGCTGCTGACCGAGGCGCAGGCGGCCTCCCTGTCCGGCGGCACCCCCTTGCCCGAGGACAGCGCCATGTGCGTCCGCGGGGACGTACGACACTCGAAATCAAGATCAACGGCTACGCGCAGGAGAGGACCGCCGGGAGGACCCTCGCGCTGCACCGCTCGGGCGCGAAGTCGGAGGCCGGCGCCGGCAAGGGCCAGGTCACCACCGTGAGCACCTCCCCGTACGGAACGTGTCAGACCTGGGCGACGAGGCACTCGCGCGGGATGAGGAAAGCTGCGGGGACACGCCAGGAGCACCGTGTGGCTGAGAGCCGGGACCACCCTTCTCAAGGTCACCCACACCCTGGAGGAGCAGTCGAAGGCGACCGACGAGATCCGCGACGGCGCGCTCCAGGCCGCCCGCCAGGCGCTGGCCAACCTGCCCTGACGACGCCCGCGGCGCGCCGGCCAGGGGCGGTCCCGCGTGGGGCCACCGCGAGAGAACGGGGCACGCGGGTCAGTCTGTGGTCGCAGCCCGGGTGCGACCACCGGGGCAGGCGAGGTTCGTCAGGAATGAGGACGAGGACGGCCGCGGGCCCTTCGAGGATGGAGATCGTTCACCGCCGTCCATCGAAGGAACGCGTACATGTCCCTCCTGACCGGCCGCCGTGTGGCGGCCACCATTCTCATCGCCGCGGGACTGCTGTCCCCTCTGCCGGCGAACGCGCAGGCGAAGGAGCATGCCGGCGTGCGCCAGGCGCTCGACGCGATGGTGGCCGCGGGCGCTCCCGGCGTCCTGGCCAGGATCGACGACGGTCACGGCACCTGGATCGCCACCAGCGGGGTCGCCGACCTGGAGACCCGCGCGCCGGTGCCGCGTGAGGCGCGGTTCCGGATCGCCAGCCTGACCAAGAGCATGGTGGCCGCGGTGGTCCTGCAACTGGTGCGGGAGGGCAGGGTGAGCCTGGAGGAGAAGATCGCCACCCGGCTGCCCGGCCTGGTCGAGGGTGGCGACCGGATCACCGTACGGCAGTTGCTCAACCACACGGGCGGCCTGGCCGACTACGCGCAAGCACCCGAGTTCGCCGACCCCGCCCGCCTGACCAAGACCTACACCCCGCGGCGGCTCGTCGCCGAGGCCGAGCGGCTGCCGCGCCCGGAGCGGGGCCGCTTCTCCTACTCCAACACCGGCTACATTTTGCTCGGCCTGCTGGTGGAGAAGGTCACGGGCCACGACCTGGGCGCCGAGCTGGAGCGGCGGATCTTCCGCCCCGCGCGGATGACGCGCACGTACCTGCCGCTGACCCGGCCGGGCATCCGCGGCCCGCACGCCACCGGCTACTACCTGCCCAAAGGCGCCGACCCCGGCGTGCCGGGGTCGCTCAAGCCGGTCACCCGGCTGAACCCGTCGTTCGCGTGGGCGGCGTACGGTGTGGTGTCGGACGCCCGGGATGTGAACCGCTTCTACCAGGCGTTGTTCGGTGGCCGGCTGGTCACACGCGAACTGCTCGCCCAGATGCGCACCGGGGTCGGGACGCCGCAGGCGCCGGTGTTCCCGCGGTACGGGCTCGGGCTCGAGTCGGCGGGGCTCACCTGCGGCGAGATGTGGGGCGCGACCGGGGCCATCCCCGGCTACCAGACGTTCGCCTTCGCCGACGCGACGGGAAAGCGCCGGATGACGCTCTCGGTCAACGTGCACCGCAGCGATCCGAAGGTCGCGCCGATGTTGCTGGCGGGTGTGGACGCGCTCAACCGCTACTTCTGCGGCGAGCCGTACAAGCCGCCGACGAAGTGACGCCGAGCCCGGTGATCGCGTAGGCGCCGGCCGCGATCGCCACGTCGGCCCAGCACAGTCCCCTGCCCCAGGCCATGGGTACGGCGGCCGCCAGCGCGGCGAACGGAGCCAGCACGGATGCCCAGAGCGCGGCCGCCGCCACGACCGGCCTGCGCTCCGGCGCGGGCGCGGCGGCGGCCGCACGGTTCTGATCGGCGATGCCCGTTTCCGTTGGAGCCATCCCAGATCCGCCTCCCGTCGAACGGCTGTAAGCGGAAGCCCACGCCTGCCCGACCAGAAACCGTCATACCGCTCATCGGTCCGGATTTGGCATTGACTAGGGTGATTCTGGGCCGGATCGCTGCGCGTGTTTGCCACCGGTCTACCAGCCGCCGCTGAGCGGCGACTCAGGCCCCCGGTATGATCCCACTAAACCTACTCATTTAGTGCATATTGCTCGGGAGTGATGGTGAACAGCAAGCTCGCCGGCGTCGTGGCCGCACTGGCGCTCGTTCTGGTCGCGTGCGGCTCCGGCCAGGAAGGTCCGGCGGGAGGCGGCGCCACGCCCGACACCGCGGCCGTGATCGAGATCGGATCCCTGTACGAGCCCCAGAACCTCGACAACACCGCCGGCGGCGGGCAGGGCGTCACCGAGGCGTTCAACGGCAACGTGTACGAAGGATTGTTCCGGCTGACCGACGCGGGCAAGGTGGACAACCTCCTCGCCAAGGAGTACGCCGTCTCCGACGACGGCCTGACCTACACCTTCGAGCTGCGCGACGGCGTCACCTTCCACTCCGGCAAGGCGCTGACGGCGGCCGACGTGAAGCACAGCATCGAGCGCGTCACCGCCGAGGACTCCCAGTCGGCGCGCAAGAGCAACCTCGAGGTGATCGAGTCCGTCGAGGCGCCCGACGACGGCACCGTGGTCGTCAAGCTGGCCCACAGGTCGGTGTCGCTGGTGTACAACCTCACGTACGTATGGATCGTCAACGCCGACGCCAAGGACCTGGCGACCGCCGAGGACGGCACGGGGCCGTACACGCTGGGGGCCTGGAAGCGCGGCTCCACGCTCAGCCTCGACCGTTTCCCCGGCTACTGGGGCACGCCGCCCGCCAACGGCGGCGTGGTGTTCCACTACTTCACCGACGCCACGGCGCTCAACAACGCGCTGCTGACCAATGCCGTGGACGTCGTGACCAGCCAGCAGAGCCCCGACGCGCTCGAGCAGTTCACCGGCAACCCCGACTACAAGGTCAGTGAAGGCCACTCCACCACCAAGCTGCTGCTCGCCTTCAACGACAGGAAGGCCCCCTTCGACAAGCCGCTCGTGCGCAAGGCTGTCTCGTCGGCCATCGACGACGCCAAGCTGCTGGAGTCGATCTGGGCGGGGCACGGCAGCCTGATCGGCTCGATGGTGCCGCCCACCGACCCGTGGTACGAGGACCTCACCAAGGTGAACCCGTACGACGTGGAACTGGCCAAGCGGCAGCTCGCCCAGGCCGGCTACGCCAAGGGTTTCCGCTTCACGCTCGACACCCCCAGCTACGACCCCCACCCGACGGCCGCCGCGTTCATCAAGAGCGAGCTGGCCAAGGTCGGCATCACGGTCGACATCAACGTCATCACCGCCGACGAGTGGTACTCGAAGGTGTACAAGAACCACGACTTCGCCGCCACCCTCCAGGAGCACGTCAACGACCGCGACGTGGTCTGGTACGGCGACCCCGGCTTCTACTGGGGCTACGACGACGAGCAGGTGAGCGAGTGGATCAAGGACGCCGAGCGCGCCAGGACCCCTGAGGAGCAGACCGAGCTGCTGAAGAAGGCCAACCGGCGGATCGCCGAGAACGCGGCCAGCGACTGGCTCTACCTCTACCCGCAGATCGTGGTGGCCGCGTCGAACCTGTCCGGCTACCCGGTCAACGGCCTGAACTCGCAGTTCTACGCGTACGGGATCAAGAAGAGCTGATGGGGCGCTACCTGCTGCGCCGCACCGCGTTCCTGCTGGCGTCGCTGCTGCTGGCGGCCTCGCTGCTGTTCGTGCTGCTGCGGCTGCTGCCCGGCGACCCGGCCAACGCGCTGGTGTCGGTCGGCGCGACGCCGGAGCAGCTCGCCGCGGCACGCCGGCAGCTCGGCTCCGACCTGCCGCTGCCCCAGCAGTTCGCCTCGTGGCTGGGCGGCCTGGCCAGGCTCGACCTCGGCACGTCGTTCGTCAGCAAGCTGCCCGTCGGATCCGAGATCGCCGCGCGGCTGAACGTCACCGTGCCGCTGACGCTGCTCGCGTTCGTGCTGGCCGTCGTGATCGCCCTGCCGGTGGGTTTCCTGGCCGCGTGGCGGTCTGACCGCTGGTACGGGCCGCTGCTGAACGGGGTCGCGCAGCTCGGCGTCGCGGTGCCGGTGTTCTGGATCGGCATGCTGCTGGTGATGGTGTTCGCGCTGCGGCTGCGGGTGTTGCCCGCGGGCGGCTTCCCGCGCGAGGACTGGGCCGAGCCGGGGTGGGCGCTGACGTCGCTGCTGCTGCCGGTCGTCACGATCGCGCTGGTGATGTCGGCCTCCCTGATCCGTTACGTGCGCTCGGCGACCGTGGACGTCCTGGGCAGCGACTTCCTGCGCACGGCCAGGGCGATGGGCGAGTCGTTCGGCTGCGCGATGTGGCGGCACGGGCTGCGCAACGCGTCGGTGCCCGTCATCTCCATCCTGGGCATCGAGCTGGCGACCACGTTCCTCGGGGCGGTGGTCGTGGAGAGCGTGTTCACCCTGCCCGGCCTCGGCACCCTGTTGATCGAGGGCATCTCCGAACACGACTACCCCGTCATCCAGGGTGTGCTGGTGGTGAGCACGCTCGCGGTGCTGCTGATCGGCTTCGCGGCCGACGTCGTCCAGCGGCTGGTCGACCCGCGGTTGCGCGCGCACGTCGGGGGAGGCCGTTCGTGAAGGGCCGGCACACGTTCGTCGCCGGGTGCGTGCTGGTCGGCCTCGTGCTCGCCGTGGCCGTCGTGTCGCTGGTGTGGCTGCCGTACGATCCGTCGGACACGACGGGCGGGCGGCTCGCGCCCCCGGGCGGCGAGCACCTACTCGGCACCGACAAGCTGGGCCGCGACCTGCTGACCCGGCTCATGGTGGGCGCCCGCATCGCGCTGACGGTGGGCGCCGGCTCCGTGCTGGTGGGCGGGGTGCTGGGCGTCGCGGCAGGGCTGCTCGCCGGGTTCGCCACCCGCTGGCTGGACGACGCGCTGTCGGCCGCGCTCGACATCCTCATCGCGTTCCCGACGCTGCTGCTGGCCATGCTGGTGGTGGCGGTGCGCGAGGCGTCGCTCGGCTCGGCGATCGTCGCGATCGGCCTGGCCATGTCGGGCGTCGTGGCGCGGCTGACCCGGGTGCTGGTCAAGCGCGTGCTCGCCCAGGACTACATCACGGCCTCGCGAACGTCCGGCACCCCGTGGCCGCGCCTCGTGACCGAGCACGTGCTGCCGAACATCTGGCCCACGCTGCTCGTCAACCTGGCTCTCCAGCTCGGCCTGGCCGTGCTCGCGGAGGCGTCGCTGTCCTACCTCGGCCTGGGCCCGCCGCCGCCGAACGCCTCATGGGGCCGGCTGCTGCAGGAGGCGCAGGCCACGGTGCTGACCGCGCCGCTCGGCGCCATCGCCCCCGGACTGCTGCTCGTCGTGCTCGTGGTGGGCGTGAACCTGGTCGCCGACGGGCTGCGCGACCTGGCCGACCCTACGCGGAGGAGCAGCCGATGACCCTGCTGCGGGCGGACGACCTGTCGGTACGCCACCCGGACGGCCACGACCTGGTCCGCGGCCTGTCGTTCGCCGTCGAAGCCGGCGCGCGGCTCGGCCTGGTCGGCGAGTCGGGGTCCGGCAAGTCGCTGACCGCGCTCGCCGTCATGGGGCTGCTGCCCGCGGGCATGACCGCCGGTGGCGGCGTGGTGCTCGGCGGGACGCAGGTCGTCGGCGCGTCCGGCAGGACGCTGGACCGCGTGCGCGGCCGGTCGGCGAGCATGGTCTTCCAGGAGCCGCTGACCGCGCTGGACCCGCTGATGCGGGTCGGCCGGCAGGTCGCCGGGCCGATCAGGCGGCGGCGCGACCTGCGCGGCGGCGCGCTGCGGGCCGCCGTCATGGACGCGCTGTCCGAGGTACGCCTGCCCGAGCGGGTGGCGGGGGCGTACCCGCACGAGATCTCCGGCGGGCAGCGCCAGCGGGTGGCCATCGCGATGGCGCTGGCCTGCGAGCCCGAGCTGCTCATCGCCGACGAGCCGACCACGGCGCTGGACGTGACCGTGCAGGCGGAGGTGCTGACGCTGCTGGACGGGCTGGTGGCGGGCCGGGGCATGGCGCTGTTGTTCATCAGTCACGACCTGGCCGTGGTCGCCGACGTGGCCGACCGGATCGTGGTGCTCAAGGAGGGTTCGGCGGTGGAGTCGGGAAGGACGCGGGACGTCGTACGGGAACCGCGGCACCCCTACACGCGCTCGCTGGTCGACAGCGCGTGGGCGCTGGAGGGTGAACTGGATCGGCTGGCCCCATGACCGGCACCGGAGCGGGAGCCCCGGAAAACGGCGGGGCAGGCGGCGGGGACGTGCCCGTGCTGGAGGCCAGCCGGGCGGGCTTCGCCTACCGGGGCGGGCGGCCGGTGCTGGAGGACGTGTCCGTCTCCGTGACGGCGGGGCGCAACGTGGCGCTGGTCGGCGAGTCGGGCGCGGGCAAGACGACGCTGCTGCGGCTGCTGCTCGGCCTGGCCAGGCCGAGCACCGGGCGGATCCTTTTCGACGGCGCGGAGCTCGCGCCGCGCGACCGCGCGTTCCGGCGCGCCGTGCAGCCGGTGTTCCAGGACCCGTACTCCTCGCTGGATCCACGCCAGCGGGTGGGCCGGATCGTTTCCGAGCCGCTGCGCTCGCTGGGCCTGCCGGCGGCGGGGTCGCGGGTGGCCAGGAGGGCCGAGGCGGCCGAGCGCGCGGCCGAGGCGCTGGAGTCGGTGGGCCTGCCCGCCGACGCGGCGCGCCGTTACCCGCACGAGTTCTCGGGTGGGCAGCGTCAGCGCATCGCGATCGCGAGGGCCGTCGTGTGCGGGCCCCGCGTGCTGCTCGCCGACGAGCCCGTCAGCGCGCTCGACGTGTCGACACGGGTGCGGGTGGTGGAGCTGCTGGCCGAGCTGGGCAGGAGCAGAGGGCTGACGCTCGTGGTCGTCTCGCACGACCTGAGCGTGGTGGCCGCGCTGTGCCCGGAGGCGGCGGTCATCGAGAGCGGGCGGGTGGTGGAGAGCGGCCCGACCGAGCGGGTGCTGGGCTCGCCCGCCCATCCGTACACGCGGCGGCTGATCGAGAGCGTGCCGAGACTCAGCCGCGCCGCCCGCCTCAGGTAGCGAACGTCACCCGCCGCGCCGCCGCTTCAGGTAGCGAACGTCACCCCCCGCGCAGCGCGGCCACCGGTGCGGGCCGTACGTCTTGACCAGGGTGCGCTCGCTCCACAGGGCCTCGCGCACGTGGGTGCGGGTGACACCGTCGAGCCCGAGCCCGATGGACGCCTCGGCGGCCGGCATGATGACCCCGGCGCCCGCCCATCGCCTCGAAGGTCAGAGCGGGCAACCTAGGGGGCGCCGCCGTCCTGGGCGAGTGCACGCAGTTCGGGGCCGTAAGCCGGGTGCGCGAGGGCGGCGGCGAACTGGGCTTTCAGATAGTTGAGCGGCGATCCCGTGTCCCACCAGGTGCCGTCGATGACCTGCCCGTACACGGGGCGCGTCCGCGCGTGGTCGTGCAGGGCGCCGGTGAGGTAGATCTCGCCCTTGGGGTGCCGGTGCCACGCCCGCGTCCTGGCCTCCAGCTCGTCGATGACCCCCGGCGTGACGACGTATCCGCCGATCGCGGCGTAGCGGGAGGGAGCCTCGTCAGGGGCCGGCTTCTCCACGAGCCCCGAGATCAGGAGCCGGCCGTCTCCGAGATCCTCCTTCACGATGGGGACGCCGTAGCGGGAGGCGTCCTCGAGCTCCATCGGCATCAGCGCCAGGACCGGGGCGCGCGTGGCCTCGTACGCGGCCTTCAGCTGCCGCGCCCGTGGCACCTCCGCCACGAAGACGTCGTCGGCCCACAACACCATGAACGGCTCGTCGCCGATGACCCTGGCGGCGTTCAGCACCGGGGTGCCGTTGCCGTAGGGGCCGTTCTGGTGGAGGTACGTGATGTGGGCCAGGGACGACACCTCGCCGACCGCGTCGGCCAGATCGTGTTTGCCCGTGGCGCGCAGTTGCAGTTCGAGATCGGGATCGGGAGCGAAATGCTGCTGGATGAGGCTCTTGCGGCCCGACGTGACGATGATGATGTCGTCGATGCCCGAGTCCACGAGTTCCCTGATGGTGTGCTCGATGACCGGTTTGTCGCCGATCGGCAGCATCTCCTTGGGAAGCGCCCGGGTCAGCGGCAGCAGGCGGCTGCCCAGACCGGCCACGGGAATCACGGCTTTGCGGACCACGTGTGTTCTCCCTTGATCGCGGACCCGACATTACCTGCCCGCCAGCCGGGGGTCGAGGCCGTGACGTGGGTCACGCGCCGCAGGCGGCCCGTACGTCCGCGGCCAGCCGCGCCGCCGCGTCGATGGTGCGGCCGATCTCCTCGGGGGTCTGCCCCACCGAGGCGAGCAGCTCGCCAGCCGGCCTGCGATCGGATGGAGATCCGGTACGCGCACGGGGCCGAGCCCACCCGGCCGTTTGACAAAGTTTTTTGTCGGTGACATGGTTCGTCCATGGACGAAGTGGCGGTGATCGAAGACCCCGCGGCGGCCGAGGCGTCCCTGGACCCCATGCGCTCGAAGCTGCTGGCCGAGCTGGTGGAGCCCGGCTCTGCCACATCGCTGGCCGCCAGGGTGGGCCTGGCCCGGCAGAAGGTCAACTACCACCTGCGCACGCTGGAGAAACACGGCTTGGTGGAGCTCGTCGAGGAGCGCAGGAAGGGCAACGTCACCGAGCGGGTGATGCAGGCCACCGCGGCGTCCTTCGTGATCTCGCCGATTGCGCTGGCCTCCATGCAGCCCGACCCCGGCCGGTCGCCCGACCGGCTCTCCGCGCGGTGGCTGCTGGCGCTGGCGGCGCAGCTCGTACGCGATGTCGGCGCGCTGATCAACGGGGCGGCCCAGGCGCGCAAGCGGGTGGCGACGTTCGCCATCGACGGGCAGGTGCGTTTCGCGTCGGCGGCCGACCGGGCGGCGTTCGCGGAGGAGCTGACGCAGTGTGTGACGTCGCTGGTCAGCAAATATCATGACGAGTCCGCAGCGGGGGGGCGTGATCACAGGCTGGTCGTGGCCGTGCACCCCGCCGTGAAGGAGCAGTGACGTGGGGCACGAGTTCGAGCTGCCCCAGGAGGCGCTGGTCGAGGCGGACCCCGGAGAGGTGTGGGAGGCCATCTCGACGGGTCCGGGCATGGATTCGTGGTTCATGGGCCGCACCGAGGTGACCGGCGGGGTGGTCCGCACGGCCTTCGGCGGCTTCGCGCTGCCGGAGTCCACGGTGACGGCCGCCGAGCCCGGCAAGCGCTTCGCCCACGGCAGCGCCACGGGCGAGGACGGCCGCTTCGTCGCCTACGAGTTCCTCATCGAGGGGCGCGGCCGGGGCAGCACGCACGTCCGCCTGGTGACCAGCGGGTTCCTGCCCGGCGACGACTGGCAGGACGAGTTCGAGGCCATGTCCAGAGGCATGGAGATGTACTTCGCGACGCTGGTCGAACGTCTCGGCCACTTCGCGGGACGGGCGGCGACGCCGGTCACGGAGTTCGGGCCGCCGGTCGGCGACTGGCCGCGCGCCTGGGAGCTCCTGCACACCGCTCTCGGCGGCCCGCCGTCCCCCGGCGACCGCGTGCGGTTCGGCCCCGGGCCGGTCGAAGGGGTGGTGTACTTCCGCAACTCCCAGACCCTCGGAATCCGGGCAGACCATGCGATCTACCGGTTCCTCCAGGGCTTCCACGGTCCCATGATCGCCGCACACCTCTTCTTCGACGACGCGGGCGCGGGCGAAGGTGAGGGCGAACGCTGGCGGGCGTGGCTGGGCGAACCGTACGCGCAGGATACGTGAGGCTCACGGCGACCGGGGCATGAAGGCGGGCATGAAAGTCGTCGCGCTGTCCGATACGCACGCGCCCAGGCGCTGGCGCTCCTGCCCGCCCCGCGTCGCCGAGCACGTACGCGGCGCGGACGTGATCCTGCACGCGGGAGACGTCTGCGTCCCCTCGGTCATCGACGAACTGGCCGCCTACGCCCCCGTGCACGTGGTGAAGGGCAACAACGACGGCCCCGACCTCGACGCGCCGGCGACCCTGGAGCTGACCCTGGACGGCCTGCGCATCGGCATGATTCACGACAGCGGCCCGGCCAAGGGCCGCCTGCCCCGCATGCGTCGCCGCTTCCCGCGCGCGGACCTGGTCGTGTTCGGTCACTCGCACATCCCGCTCGACGAGTCGGACGGCGACCTGCGCATCTTCAATCCCGGCTCCCCCACCGACCGCCGTCGCCAGCCGCACGGCACGCTCGGCTTGCTCACCATCGAGGACGGCAGGCTCACCAGGGCCGAGATCGTGCCCGTCACCTGACGACGTCGTCGCGCGACTTGTCGAGGTTGGCCTTGAGCTCCTCCATGACCTTGGCGTAGCCGAGGTGGCTGTAGCGTTCGGCCGCGTGCCACGGGTAGAGCTGGCCGGCCTTGACCGCGGGCAGCTTGGCCCAGGTGGGCTTCCCGGCCATCTCGTCGATCTTCATCGACTGGGCGCGGGCGTCCACCAGGATCACGTCGGCGTCGTACTTGTCGGCGTTCTCCCAGCTCAGCACCTCCCAGAAGCCGCCCTCGCTCTCCGTGGGCCGGTCCGGTGAGACGATGTTCAGGCCCAGCTCGCCCCAGTACTTGATGTCGGGGTGGTCGGGCAGGTAGGCGACGTACAGGTTGTCCGGGGTGCCTGTGACGATCATCACCTTCAGGTCCGGCCTGGCGGCGGCGAGCGTTCTCAGCGCTTCACCGGCCGCGTCGAAACGCTTCTTGGCCTCTGCCACGGGGGCGGCTTCCGGATCGGCGCCGAGGGCGGCGGCCAGCCTGCCGTACGTCTCGATGATCTCCACCAGGGGCTTGCCGCTGAGCTGCACGCCGACCGTGGGGGCGATCTGGTCGACCACCTTGACCGACTCCTCGGGGACGTACCAGAGGGTGTCCTTCTGGTACATGCCGGCCACCAGAAGGTCGGGCCGCAGCGAGGCGTACTTCTCGACGTTGAACTCGCCCCACACATTGCCGATCGACTCGACCGTGGAGATGTCGACCTCGCCCACCTCGGGGTCGCGGCCGCCGCCCTTCAGCCGGTGCGGGCCGAACACCGCGACGGGCCGCACGCCGAAGTCCCACAGCGCCGCCGCCGCGCCCGACTGGGCGACGACGCGCCGGGGCCGCGCGGGGAGGGAGATGTGTTTGCCTCGGTCGTCGGTCCAGGTCCACGGCCCCTGACCGGACGCGGAAGGCGCGGAGGGCGCCGCGGCTGACGGCGGGGCGGTCCCGCCGCACGCGCTGACGCCGAGCAGTGTGGCGGCGCCGACGGCGGCCAGGATGCGTCGCGGGACAGTGGCCATGGATTCTCCTCGTCGCGGCAATCTTCGCCTTGATGGACGACATATTAGATTAGCCTTACCTAACCGAAAAGTCCGGACGGCCTCGATGCACGTCGATCCGGCCCGCCGGACCGCGCGGGTCGGCCCCGGCGCCCGCTGGGGCGAGGTGGTCGCCGCCGCCGCGCCGTTCGGGCTGGCGCCGCTGTCCGGGTCGTCGCCCTCCGTCGGCGCCACCGGCTACACCCTCGAGGGCGGGGCTCGGATGGCCGGCGCGCGGACACGGGTTCGCGGCCGACAGCGTGGTGCGGGCCGAGATCCTGCTGGGAACGGCCGGCACGTGACGGCGAGCGCCGCTCGGCGCGTACCGCGACTGGATCGACGGCGCTCCCGACGAGCTCAGCGCGGCACTCGTGTTCAAGCGCCTGCCGGACGGCGAGGAGGTGCCCGCGCACGGTGCGCGGGCGGCACGTCGTGATGCTGAAGGTCCTGCACGCCGGGACGGCGGAGGAGGCACGGCGGCTGCTGGCGCCCGCTGTACCGGGCGGCGGGCCCTGCGGGCCGCGGAACAGTCGGGGACGGTGGAGATCCGGCACTGGGGCGGGGCGACGAGCCGGCCGGGGCGGACGCCGGGCCGGGGAGCCACCGCACAACGACGCTCTCGGCCATCGTGGACACGCGGGTCCCCGGGCCGGCCGAGGCGCTGCGGCCGTACGCCAACGGCGGGACGTTCCTGAAGTTTATGGCCGACCCGTCGCGGACGGCGTCCGCCTACACGGCGGGCCGACCACCGGCGGCTGCGCCCGCCCCCTGCGTCGGGCGGGCGCCCTGCTATGAAGGAGCCGCGTCGGCACGGCCGCCGCGCGGCGGCCGTGCCGCTGCGATCTCATCCCGGCACGATCGCCGGGCGGGGACGGCCTATGGGCGCATCCCGCGGTCGGAGACGTGTTCCGAGGTGCCGACGTGGCGCTGTTTACGCATGCCGGCCAGACCCAGCAGGCCCAGCAGACCCAACAGGCCCCACAGGCCGGCGTTACCGCCTCCGTCCCTCTCTTGCTGTGGCGCGGGTGTGACCTGGCTCTGCGCGACGGTGTCGACCGGTGTGTCGGCCGTCGCCGCGGCGGCCGGGACGAGCGTCAAGAAGAACGCCAGGCCCAGCCCGGTGAGCGTCTTACGCATTGGGTTTCCCCCGATCCGGCGGTCTCACAACCGCGGAGACCGCCTATCACGCCTTCCCCCCGGAAGGCTACCGATAGCGGGGCGATCTCCATTTCCCCTGCTAGATGGCCTCTACCATCGTCACGCCCGCCTCAAACGCCTTCTCCCGCCGGGCGGGGCCGAGGCACGCCCGCTCGTACGACGGGCGCGGCGATCCGGGCCCGCCGCCCTTCGGTCCTCCGGCAGCCGGTCCCCGCGGGCGCGCCGGGAAATCCGGTTTCCTCCGTCACCGGCGTGTCGTTACACTCCCCCATCGAACGCCGTACCGCATCGATGAGGGAGAGGAGCCGGCCGTGCGCCACCACAGCACCGCTGCCGTCGTCCCTCCGTCGCGGCACGAGGTGATCCTGGTGTCTTCGTCGCCCCGATGCCGGCTGCGCGGCCGCCATCGGACGCCCTGACGAAGCGACCTCGCCACCCTCGCGGGCCTGATCCCGCGCCGGGACTCTCAAACGGACCGGGCTCCTCCGGCCGTGCTTCGTCCGGGAGATCGCGCTGTCCTGTTCGACGACACCCCGAAAGGGTCATCGACTGTGCGTGCTCACCTTTCCACCTCCCTCACGACCGTTCGCAATCTCGGCATCCTCGCCCACGTCGACGCCGGCAAGACCACCGTCACCGAGCGGATGCTGTTCCTCGCCGGCGCCACGTACAAGCGCGGCGAGGTGCACGACGGCACCACCGTCACCGACTTCGACCCCCAGGAGCGCGACCGCGGCATCACGATCTTCGCCGCGGCGGTGAGCTGCGACTGGGACGGGCACCGGATCAACCTCATCGACACCCCCGGCCACGTCGACTTCTCCGACGAGGTGGAACGCTCGCTGCGGGTGCTCGACGGCGCGATCGCGGTGTTCGACGGCGTCGCGGGCGTCGAACCGCAGAGCGAGTCCGTGTGGCGGCTGGCCGACCGGTACGGCGTGCCGCGGATCGCGTTCGTCAACAAGCTCGACCGGGCAGGCGCCGACCTGGACGCCGCGGTCGAGTCGATCCGCCGGCGGCTGCATCCCGCGCCCCTCGTGGCGCAACTGCCGATCGGGCGCGAGGACGACTTCTCCGGCGTCGTCGACCTGGTCCGGATGCGGTCGCTGGTGTGGACAGGCGGCGCGTATGAGGTCGGCGAGGTGCCGGAGGAACTGCGCGAGGAGGCGCTGCGGCGGCGCCGGCTGCTGGAGGAGTCGGTCGCCGAGTTGCACGCGCAGGCGCTGGAGGAGTTCTGCTCGGGCACGTCGATCTCCGACGGCACGCTGGCGGCGGCGCTGCGCGACCTGACCCGCACCGGCGCGGGCCTGGTCGTGCTGTGCGGCTCGGCGTACCGGGACCGCGGGGTGGAGCCGCTGCTCGACGCGGTGGTGGCGTACCTGCCCTCGCCGCTGGACGTCCCGGCCGTGCGCGGGCAGGACGGCGAAGAACGCCCGGCGGACCCGGCCGCGCCGCCGGTGGCGCTGGTGTTCAAGGTGAACGCGACCGCCACCGGGCGGCTGACCTACGTGCGGATGTACTCGGGCACGATCCGGAAGGGGGACACGGTGCTGGACGCCGGCACGGGCCGTACCGAGCGGATCAGCCGCATCCTGCGCGTGCAGGCCGACCGGCGCACCGAGGTGGAGCGTGCGGCGGCCGGGGACATCGCCGCCGTCGTCGGGCCGAAGACGGCCCGGACGGGGACGACCCTGTGCGCGCCGGGCTCGCCCCTGGTGCTGGAGCCACCGGGCGCGGCCGACCCCGTGGTGTCGGTGGCGGTCGAGGCCCGCAGGAGCACCGACGCCGACCGGCTGGCCTCGGCGCTGGCGCGGCTGGCCGAGGAGGATCCGTCGCTGACGGTCCGTACCGACGCCGAGACCGGGCAGACGCTGCTGTCGGGGATGGGCGAGCTGCACCTGGAGGTGGCGGTGGAGAAGGTCCGCCGCGACCACGGGCTGGCCGTCGGCGTCGGCCGGCCGCAGGTCGCGCTCAGGGAGACCCTCGTACGCGGCGTGTCCGGCCTGCTGTACCGGCACGTCAAGCAGGACGGCGGCGCAGGACAGTACGCCCACGTCGTGATCGACGTGGAGCCGCTGGCCGAGGGCGACTTCGCCTTCTCCTCGACCGTCACAGGCGGGCGGGTGCCGCGCGAGTACGTGCGCGCGGTCGAGGCCGGCTGCCGGGACGCCCTGGCCGACGGGCCGCTCGGCGGGCATCCGGTGACGGGCGTGCGGGTGAGGCTGACCGACGGCGCCACCCACACGAAGGACTCCTCGGAGCTCGCCTTCCGCACGGCCGGCCGGCTGGCGCTGCGCGAGGCGCTGCGAGCCGGCACGATGGCGCTGCTGGAGCCGGTGGCCGAGGTGACGGTCACGGTGCCGGACGACGCGGCCGGCGGGGTGCTGGGCGACCTCGCGGCCCGGCGCGGGCGGATCTCCGGCTCGACGACGCGGTCGGGCACGGTCGTGATCACCGCGATCGTGCCGCTGGCCGAGGTGTTCGGCTACGCGACCCGGTTGCGCAGCCGCACCCAGGGCAGGGGCACCTTCACCGCCCGCCCGGCCGGCTACGCCCCGGCCCCGTAGGAACCGGCCCGTAGGAACCCGGCCCGTAGGAACCCGGCCCGTAGGAACCGGTCTGTAAGGACCGGACCCGGCCGGCGCATCGGGCGCCGCTCGCCGGGTGGTGCGCGCGTGCGGCCCCGTCGCGGGGGCGGGGCCGCACGTGTCCCCGTGGCGGCCAGGCCAGGGACGGCCGGCGCGGACACCGTGACGGCGCGGTCACGGGGTCGTCAGTGTGGAGCCCGTGACCGCGGCCGACCAGTACAGTGCCCTGGCCACCTGCGGGAACTGCCCCTTCGGGTGGTTGCGGAACAACGGCTCGGTGCCGAAGAGCACCACGGCCGCCCCCCGTTCGTCCCTGCCGCTGATCACGGCCGCCTGGCCTCGCGCCGCGTCCTGGCCGCCGGCGCCGTCGGGGCCGGGCCGCCAGTGGCCGGAGACGAGCGGCCCGTCGGCGGCGTACGACTGCTCGGCCGTGACCTCGGCCCCGAGCGCGGTGAACCAGCGCGGCGAGTACACGAACGCGTGCCCGGCCCACCCGGCTCCGGCGGGGCCGCCGGAGGAGACGGTGCGCACGACCCCGTTGGCGTCGCCGCGGCCGGCCACCGCGGTCGCGGTGAGCAGCCCGGCGGCGGCGTTGAAGGCCGCGCCCGTGCCGCCCCTGGCGACCACGCCGCCGGTGGCGAGGAACGCGTCGAGCGCCGTTCTGGCCGCGGCGTCGAGCGCCTGGTGGTTCAGCCCGCTGGAGACGAACAACACGTCGATCCCGCTCCAGTCGAAGCCCTCGTTGAGCACGGCGGTGGAGACGGGGGTGACGTCGAAGCCGAGCTCGCGCAGGGTGAACAGCTCGTCGGCGGACGCGGCGGCGGCGATCCGCACCCGCGGCAGGGGCGTGCCGTGCGTGGACGTGGCGCGGGCGAAGCGCACGCCGTAGCGATCGGACACCGTGGTCGCGGCCTGTCTCGCGGCGGCGGGCACGATCGCGGTGCCGTCGCCTCCCCAGGTGACGGGGACGCCGCGGGCGAGCAGGTCGTTCAGCGCCATGACGTCCTTCGCGTCGCTCACCTGGAGGGCGAGCGGCCCGCGCGTACGCGGCAGCGAGCCGGTCGGCGCGGCGGCCTTGACCGGGTCGGCGCGCACGCGCAGGGAGGTGACGCCGTCCACGCGGGCGCCCCACAGCAGGGCGTGGCTCCAGCCGGATATGTCGTACATGGCGTCCACCCGGTCCGAGATGTCGGCGCCCGCCTCCAGCATCACGTTGGCCAGGCCGCGTTTGGGCTGGCGCATGTCCACGACGTAGGAGCCGGCCGGGTAGGTCGTGCCGTCCGCCCTGAACACGTGCCTGGCCCGCCCGACCCGCACGTCGTTCGCGATCAGGTGGTCGACGAGGCGCGCGGCCGCGGGGGCGGAGCGCTCGCCGGTGATGACGTACGCCCGGGGGAAGGCGGTGGTGTAGACGTCCTCGGGACCGAAGCCGGGCACGATGCCGAGCGGCACGGCCCTGGACGGCTCGCCTGCCGCGCCCCGGCGGAACACCTCGATCTGCCCGGCGATCAGCCGGTCGTGCCCGGCCCGCACGAACCCGTACGTGGCCCGGATGGCGGCGGCGGCCACGTCGGTGTTGATCGCCGAGCGGCGGCGCAGTTCCTCGACCGGCTGCTGGGTGTAGTCGGAGCCGTTGACCCTGAGCGGGATCTCGACGGTGTGCGCGGCGACCGCGCCGTGGAACGGGGCGTACTGCGGGGTGAAGATCGGCGGCCAGTCGTCCCAGCCCTCGGCGGAGTCGCGGAACGGGATTTGCGCGGGGTGCACGCCGTCCTTCTCCACGGTGTAGCCGAGCGCGTTGACCGCGGCTTCCATGCCGAGCCCGTTGGCGTAGGTGTGGGTGATGAACAGGTCGTACTCGTAGTTGGCGCCGTGCGGCGGCGTGGTGGGCTCGATGAGCGTGCCGTTGACGTAGCCGTGCAGGTCGATCATGGCGACCGGCTGGGTGTCGATCATCACCTGGCGCATCGCCCGCACCTCGGGTTGTGAGGCGGTGACGAAGTCGCGGTTGAGGTCGAAGCCGGCGCTGTTGGGGCGCACGCCGGCGACGCGGCCGTCGGGGTTGGCGGTGACGTTGAAGTACAGCCTCGTCGTGGCGAGCAGCCGGGCGATCTCCGGATCGCGGCTGGTGGCGAGCTCCTCGATGGTGCGCAGGGCGGCGTCGGTGCCCTCCCACTCGTTGCCGTGGATGTTGGCGTTGACGAACAGCGGCGCCTTGTAGCGCCTGGCCAGCTTCCTGTCGCGGGCGGCGGCGGCCGGGTGCTCCTCGATGCGGTCGCGGATGCGGGCCTGCTCGCGGGCTTCGGCGGCGCTCTCGGGGGCGGTGACGGTCACGAGGTAGAGGTCGCGGCCCGCGGCCGAGCGGCCGATGATCTCGGCGCTCACCCGGTCGCCGCGCCACTGCAGGTCGTTGAGCCTACGTGCGATGTCGTGGTAGGGCACCAGGCCCAGCTTGACGGAGGCGTCGACGGGGTTCTCCGCGGGCACGGGCAACCGTGTCCGCCGGGGGTATCCGCGGTCGCGGGACAGCCCGTACGGCTGGTCCGTACCGGCCCCGGCGCGCGACGTGCCGGGCCGCTCGGGCAGGCCGGCGGCGACCTCGTTCCGTTCGGGGCCGTTGCCGAAGTCGCGCACGGCGGCGGGCGGCGGCTCGGCCGGTTCGGCGGTCCCGGTCCGCGGGACGGCGAGGAGCGCCGCCGAGACGGCCACTCCCAGGACAGCGGTGGCGAAGCGCAACGCGACCTCCAGAGGCTCAGCGTTCCCGGTAGTCGGCGGCCACCCCGACGAGCGCGATGAGCCCGGAGGCGAACTCCATCGCCTCGGCGTGCCCCTCGCTGAACGGCGGCTGGAAGCCCACGCCCTCCCACCTGCGCGTCCCGGGGTTCCACAGGTCGGCGCCGACCTCGAAGTCCCATCCGTAGACGCCGTGGTCGTACCAGAGCTCGTCGGCGGAGTTGCCGGCCGCCGAGTACAGCACGTCGGTCACGGGACCCGTCTGCTGCGGCCAGGTGACCGTGCCGCGTTCGGCGGCGATGGCCTCCTCGATCGTGCGGGCCGAGCGCAGGAAGTACGCCAGGTCCTGCTCCGACGGCCTGGGGAGGGTGACGCGGCCGTCGAGCTTGTAGGCGCCGGGCGGCCACATGAAGTAGCCGCCGTAGCTGTGGACGTTCAGGGCGAACCTGATGTTGGGGTACGTCCGTGCCAGCCAGATCACGTTGCGGCTCTCCGGCTCGGAGTGCTCGGCCGGTCCCGCGTACGTGCCGCTCTGGCAGTTGGCCGAGGCGCCGAAGTAGCCGTCGTGCAACGAGCCGACGGCGTAGTTGCGGTTGACGTCCACGCCCCAGGTGTTGCGCGAGGCCGGGTCGGACTGCGCGGCGGGGCAGTGGTTGGTCATGTTCTTACGCTGGGCGTTGAAGTCGTAGAAGCTGTAGTTGGCGCCGTCGGGGTTGACGGTCGGCACGATGAAGATGTCGGTGCGCTCCAGCAGCCGGCGGGTCGCCTTGTCGCGGGCGTGGTTGCGCAGCAGCCGCTCGGCCGCCTCGATGGTGACCAGGGGCGTCACCCATTCCCTGGCGTGCTCCTGGGCGTAGGCGAGCACGCCGGTGCGCGAGCCGTCGCGGTGCGCGCCGATGCGCAGCGCCAGCACGCGCGCCGGCTCGCGGGAGACGTCGGCGGGCGCCTGGAGGAAGTCGCTGAGCCGAGCGGGCGGCGCGGGCGCCATGACCCCGCTTCCGGCGTCGTCGCGGTAGGTCGTGGCGGTGAGTCCGGCGCCCTCCGTGGTGTTGATCGCGGCGGCGACCTGGGCGGCGGTGCTGACCGGCGTGCCGGAGCCGTCGGTGGCCAGGCTGACGGTGACGAGCTTGCCGTCCACGTTCACCCGCAGCGGCCGGTCCGGGGTACCGGGGGCGGCCAGCTCCACCGACAGGTCGTTGCCGCCTTCCGAGCCGTAGGCGGCGGAGGTGACCACGACGGCCGCCGCGGGCGGAGCGCCGATGAGGGCCTGGGCCTGGCGCCGGTAGCCGTTGGTCCGGTACGGCAGCGTGATGATCTCGGTGAGCCTCGGGTAGCGCCGGTGCAGGCTCTTGACCCGCTCGTCGAGCTGCGCGGGCGTCATGTACTGGGTGACGAAGTCGCGTTGGTACCCGTGGCCCTCGCGGTCCGGCCGCTCGCCGTCGGGCCACTCCTTGACCCGCGCCTCGGCCTTGCCGCCTCCGGCCGAGGTGACGGTGACCCACCGTGGCCTGCCGTCCGCCGGGACGGGGGCGCTGAGCTGGTGGCCGAGGTACGCGCCCGCGTCGACGTACGCGACCATGGGCGCCTGCCCCTGCGACCCGCGCGCACCCTTCCACGTCACGCTGAGCATGGCCGCCTGCCCCACGTTGCTGGACGCCTCGACGGACAGGAAGTAGCCATCGCGTGACCTGAACCAGACCGCCCGCTCGATGACGATCTGGTCCTTGCCCGCGGTGGTTCCGGGCCGGGCCTGGGGCGGGGCGCCGGGCGCGAGGGTGGCGCCCAGCGACCTCAGGCCGTCGAGCTGGCCGGGAGTGACGACGGCGTCGACCTGGATGCTGCCGTCGGGCTGCGGGCGTACCCGTTCTGTGAGGTCGGCGCCCGAGGCGACCAGGCGGTCGAACGCGGCCTGGTCGGGAACGGCGAGCGTGACCAGCGAGGTCAGAACGACTGCGGACGCCCGTGCAGCGCGCATCGGCCCCTCCTGGATCGCCGTATGGAGATCATTGAAGGACGACTTGACCCGCCGGGCAAGACCCAGACCGCTCCCGGCGTGGCTCAGGAGGCCGTGACGTGAGGGACCTCCTGGTAGACGGCCCAGTCGGCGCTGATCGCGCCGGCCGCCTTCAGCAGCAGCGGCAGGTGCACCTCGGTCAGCTTGTCGATGGAGGTCTCGGCGGCGTGGACGTTGACGTTGACGGCCGCGATGACGTTGCCGAGCCCGTCTCTGAGCGGCGCGGCGACCGACCGGATGCCGAGGGCGAGTTGCTCGTCCGTCATCGCCCAGCCCTTGGCCCGCACCTCGCGCAGCACCGCGTCGCGCTCCTGCGGGTCCGGCCGCCAGCGCGGCTCGATGCCGGAGCGGCTGGGCTCGGTGAGGACCCGCTCCACCTCGGCGGGTGAGAGCGCGGCGAGTAGCACCTTGCCCAGGGACGTCTGCAGTGCGGGGAACCGGGTGCCGATCTGCACCGACAGGGCGACGATCTTCGGCACGGCGACCCTGGCGACGTAGACGATGTCGGAGCCGTCGAGCTGGGCGATCGAGGAGGACTCGTGCGTCTGCATGACCAGCCGCTCCAGGTGGGGCCTGGCGACCTCCCACAGCCCCATGGAGCGCACGTAGGTGACGCCCAGCTCCAGCACCCGCGGTGTGAGGGCGAACCCGCCCGCCTCCTGCCGGGCGTAGCCGAGTTCCTGGAGGGTGAGCAGGATGCGGCGGGCCGTCGGCCTGGCCAGGCCGGCGGCCGTCGCCACTTCCGTCAGGGACATGACCGGGCGCCCGGGCTGGAATGCCCTGATGACATCGAGGCCGCGGGCCAGCGCCTCGATGAAGTCAGGTCCGGTGTCGCCGCGTGCCATCGATGCCCTCTCGTTCGGATCCGCCTGCTCCGACTTTAGACGGTCGGCCTGGTCGGCATGGTCGTCCGTCCGCACGGCGGCAGGTCACAGGCGGTGCGTGGAGTCGCTGCGGTAGTCGGTGTACGTGTAGGGGTTGTCGAGGATCTTTGTGGCCGGGATGTCAGGGTTCATACCCTTCTCCCATGCCTCGTCGCCCATCGCGGAGCGCAGGTGCTCGACCGTCCGCCCGACCTGCCGGCGGGCCGCGGCCAGATCGACGCCGACGAGGCGATGTTCGTGCTTGACCACCCGGCCGTCGACCAGGACGGTGTGCACGTCGCCGCGCTGCGCCTGGAACGCGACGTGGCCGAACGGGTTGAGCAGCGGGAACGACACCGGCGACGCGTCGTTCTTGATGAGCACCAGGTCGGCCTTCTTGCCGGGTTCGACCGTGCCGAGATCGTCGCGGCCGAGCGCGCGGGCGCCGCCCCTGGTGGCCCAGGTGACGACCTCGTCGGCGCGCAGGCCGCAGTGCGTGACGGTGTCGCCCTTGGCGTGGGCCTCCAGGTGCTCGCGTGAACGGTCGGCGCCGAGGGTGGCGCGCATGGCGGAGAACAGGTCGCCGCTCCACCAGACGCTCGTGTCCATGGACAGCGACACCGGGATGCCGTGGGCGCGGATGGCCCACGTGGGCGGGTAGCCCTGCCCGGCGCTCTGCTCGCTCTCCGTGGAGACCGAGATGGAGCCGCCGGTGGCCGCGATGCGGTGGTAGGAGTCGGCCGACAGCGAGGCCGCGTGCACGTAGATGGTCTCGGGCGTCATGAAGCCGTGCTCGTACATCAGCTTGATGCCGTCGTCGCTGGTGGCCCCCCACACGCCGGCGTGCGTGGTGACGGGCACGCCGAGTTCGCGGGCGACCTCGAAGGCGGACTTCTCCGGGAACGACGGGTCGCCTAGCACGTCGAAGGCGAGCTGGAAGCCGAGCAGGTCGTCGCCGGTGACGCGCCGGGCGACGAAGTCGCGGAACTCGGGGGTGGCCGTCCACTCGGCGGGCGGCTGCTGGATGTTGCCGTACGCGAGCACGTACCGGCCGGGGACGGACCGCAGCGCGTCGGCGGCGGCGTCGGCGTGGTCGACGGTCTGCAGGCCGTGCGACCAGTCGACGACGGTGGTGACACCGGCGTCCAGGGCCTCGACGGCGGCCAGGGTGTTGCCCGCGTGCACGTCCTCGGGCCGGAAGAGCTTGCCGTATTCCAGGTAGAACCAGACGAAGTACTGAGTGAGCGTCCAGTCGGCGCCGTAGCCGCGCATCGCGGTCTGCCACATGTGGCGGTGGGTGTCGATCATGCCGGGCATGACGATGCCGCCCGAGGCGTCGATCTCGATGGCGTCCTGCGGGGCCTGCAGGTCCTGGCCGACGGCGGCGATCCTGTCCCCGGTGACGAGGACGTCCGTGCCGGGCAGCACCCGGCGCCCGTCCATGGGCAGCACCGTGCCGCCGCGCAGCACCACGGGGCGTCCGGAGTCGAAGTCGTTCATGGCACGCTCCTCGCTGGCGAACAGTTGTCCGCTATACGGTCATCGTCACTGTGATGAGCGTTCGCCCGGCTGTCAAGGTGCTTGACGTCATAGCCTTTAGATG
This sequence comes from Nonomuraea sp. K271, assembly GCF_009908215.1. NCBI lineage: Bacteria > Bacillati > Actinomycetota > Actinomycetes > Streptosporangiales > Streptosporangiaceae > Nonomuraea > Nonomuraea sp. K271. Next base: position 22,341 of record NZ_JAAAHR010000011.1, read on the forward strand.
CTGGGATCGGCTGGGCGGACATATGTCCGTTCAACGGACGCGAGGATGGGACTCGATGACTGACACCGAGCCGCGGGGGCCGCTGTCCGGCGTGCTGGTCGCCGACTTCTCCAGGGTCCTGGCCGGGCCCTACGCCACGATGTTGCTGGCGGACATGGGAGCCGACGTCATCAAGGTGGAAGGGCCCGGCGGGGACGACACCCGTACGTGGACCCCGCCCGCCAGGGGCGAGGCGTCCACCTACTACCTGGGGGTCAACCGCGGCAAACGCTCCATCGCCCTCGACCTGCGCGACGAAGGCGACGCCGAGGCCGCCAGGGAACTGGCCGGACGCGCAGACGTCCTGGTGGAGAACTTCCGGCCGGGCGGGCTGGACAAGTACGGCCTCGGCTACGACGCCGTGCTGGCCGCCAACCCCGGCATCGTGTACGCGTCGATCAGCGGCTTCGGCTCAGGGGCCGGGGCACGGGTGCCCGGCTACGACCTGATGGTGCAGGCCATGTCGGGGCTGATGAGCCTCACCGGCGAGCCGGACGGGCCGCCCTACCGGGCCGGCATCTCCGTGTTCGACGTGATGGCCGGCAACCACGCCGTCATCGGCATCCTGGCCGCGCTGCGCCACCGCGAGGCCACAGGGCGCGGCCAGCACGTCGAGGTCAACCTGATGTCGTCGGCGCTGACCGGGCTGGTCAACCAGAGCTCGGCGTACGTCGCCGGAGGCGTGGTCCCGTACCGGATGGGCAACGCCCACCCGAGCGTGTTCCCGTACGAACCGCTGCCCACGGCCGACCAGGACCTCATCGTCGCGGCCGCCAACGACGGCCAGTTCCGCAAGCTGTGCGAGGTGCTCGGCATCCCCGAGGTGGCCGATGACCCGCGCTTCGCCCGCAACGCGAGCCGCACGGCCAACCGCGAGGAGCTGCGGCCGATCCTGGTCGAGCGGCTCGCCCGGCGCTCCGCGGACGAGTGGTTCGACCTGCTCGTGGAGGCCGGGGTGCCCTGCGGGCCGATCAACACGATCGACGGCGGGTTCGCCGCGGCGGAGCGGTTCGGGCTCGATCCGGTCGTCGTGGTGGGCGAGGGCGAGCGGGCGGTGCCGACGACGCGGCATCCGATCCGGTTCTCCGAGACGCCCGCGGGCTACGCCCTGCCGCCGCCCGAGCTGAACGAGCACGGCGCCGAGCTGCGCACGTGGCTCGCCGAGGAGCGGCGGTCATGACGCCCAGGGACTACCCCACCGCTCTCGGGGCGTCGTCGCCCACGTCGATCACGCTGCTCGGGCACGACCTCGCTGCCGACGTGATGGGCGAGGTGGGCTTCGGCGAGCTGGCCTTCTGGCTGGCCACGCAGCGCCGCCCGTCGCGGGGCGAGGTGCGGGTGTTCGAGGCGGTGCTGGCCGCGCTGGCAGACCACGGGTTCACGCCGACGGCCATCGTGACGCGGCTGACGTACCTGTCGGCGCCCGACTCCGTGCAGGGAGCGCTGGCCGCCGGGCTGCTCGGCGGCGGCTCGCGGTTCCTCGGCGTCACCGAGGACTGCGGGCGTTTCCTCGCCGGCGTGCTCAAGGAGCACGACCCCCTCCCCTCCGACGACGCCGGCTGGGACGCGCTCGCGCTGGAGACCGTGACGGCCTGGCGTGAGTCGGGGCGGCGCGTGCCCGGCCTCGGCCACCACGTGCACAAGGACGGCGACCCCCGCACGCCGCGGCTGTTCGAGATCGCGGCAGGGGAGGGCCTGTACGGCCCGCACCTGTCGCTGTTCGCGGCGGTCGGCCGGGTGCACCCGCGCGTGCTGGGCAGGACGCTGCCGCTCAACGGCGCCGGCGTCTGCGGCGCCGCGCTGGCCGACCTCGGGCTGCCGCTGGAACTGCTGCGCGGGTTCGCCCTCCTGGCCAGGACCGCCGGGCTGATCGGCCAGCTCGCCGAGGAACTACGGCACCCCGTGGCCAACGACATCTTCCTGTCCGTGGACCTGAACAACCGGTCCGTGCCCCCCGACCCCTACGGAGAGTCGCATGGCTGAACTCGTCGCGGTCATCGCATCCACCCACCACCCCTTCTACTACCGCGCCAGCACCTCCACGGGTGAGGACCGCCCGCCCTTCGCCGACGAGTGGGTGCGCAAGGTCGAGGCGTTCCGCGAGACTCTGACCAGGGCCAGGCCCGACGTGCTGGTCATGGTCGGCTCCGACCACTTCCACCAGCTGTGGCTGGACAACATGCCGCAGTTCCTCGTCGGCAAGGCGCCCTTCTACGACGCGAACTTCTACAACGAGGAACGCGAGTTCGGGCTGCCCAGGATGGTGTTCAGCGGGCAGGAGGACCTGTCGGTGTACATCCTGCGCGAAGGCCTCGACGCGGGCTTCGACCTGGCCTTCTCCAACGAGCTGCGGATCGACCACTCGATCACGTGCCCGATCATCACCCTGCGCCCGCAGAACGACCTGCCGATCGTGCCCGTCTACACCAACATCTTCGCCCCTCCCCTGCCGCAGCCGAAACGGTTCGTACAGCTCGGCCGGACCATCAGGGAGCTCGTCGAGTCGTGGCCGTCCGGCCAGCGGGTCGCCGTCATCGGCACCGGGCACCTGTCGCTCGAACTTGGCGGGCCGCGCCAGTTCGGGCCGCACGGCCCCGACCCCGAGTTCGACCGCAGGGCCGTCGAATGGATCTCCACCGGCGACCTCGAAGGCTGCCTGTCGGAGGTCACGCTCGACAGCCTGTGGGAGCCCGGCAACGCCACCCACGGCTTCATGGACTTCATGCTGATGATGGGAGTGGCCGGCGAGGGGAAGAAAGCCGACTATGTGGATACGTACGACCTGTTCCACACCATGGAGGCGTACTTCACCTGGTACCCGAACGGAGGTGACGGGTCATGAGCAAATACCTGCTGAACAAGTTCCTCTTCACCGTCGACCGCGACCCCGAGCTGGTCGAGCGCTACCGCGAGGAGCCGCGCGCCACGGTGGAGATGTGGGAGGCCGAGTACGCCAACCGCATCCTCGGCTGCCACACCGGCGAGTCGTCGACGTGGCTGCGCTTCGACGACGTCGAACGCGAGGCGCTGGCCGCCCACGACTACCCGAAGTTGTTCGAGCTGGGGGCTCATCCGTTCCTCACGCTGACGTTGTTCATCGCGATGTTCGAGCGCGACCATCCGCCGCTGGGCTTCCAGAAGGAGTACGCGCGGCGGTTGTCCCACATGAGCCTGCCGTACCCGGACATCGCCACATGACGGAGGTCGCCTGCCTTGCCGCCCGGGGCGGCCCTGCCACAGGGGTGGTGTCGTGATGCGGGCCGTGCTGATCGAGACGTGCGGCCGGCCGCCCGTGGTGGCCGAGCGGCCCGCGCCCGTGGCGGCTCCCGGAGCGGAGAAGGTCGGGGTCATCGCCGCCCCGATCACCCCGCTGGATTTGCTGTGCGCGGGCGGGGCCTCCTACTTCGGCACGCCCGCCGTCCCCTACGTGCCCGGTGTGCAGGGTGTCGGCACCGTGGGCGGGCGGCTCGTGTGGTTCCCCACGTCGGCGGGGATGGCGCCCGGCGACGGCAGCATGGCGGAACTGGCGGCGGTGCCCGCCGGGGACCTCGTGGAGCTGCCCGGCGGCGCGGACCCATTCGCCGTGGCCGCTCTGGGGTTGTCGGCCGTGGCCGCGCACATGGCGCTGACCTGGCGCGGCGAGCTGGCCGCCGGCGAGCAGGTGCTGGTGCTGGGCGGCGGGGGCGTGGTGGGGCAGGCGGCCGTCCAGCTCGCCCGTCTCGCGGGCGCCCGCCGGGTCGTCGCCGCCGCCCGCTCTCCGCGGGCCCGCGAACAGGCCGGGCAGGCGGGCGCGGACGCCGTCGTCGCCCTGGACACCGACGACGTGGACGCGCTGGCCGCCCGCTTCACCGCCGCCTGCGAAGGGCCGCTGGACCTGGTGCTCGACCCGCTCTTCGGCGTCCCGGCCGCGGCGGCGGCCCGCGCCCTGCGCCCCGGGGGCCGGCTCGTCAACCTCGGCGGGTCGGCGTCGGAGACGTCCCCGCTCGCCTCCGCCACGCTGCGCAGCCGGTCGCTGCGGGTGCTCGGCTACACCAACAACGAGCTGACCAGCGAACAGCGGGCCGGCGCCATCGCCCTGATCGCCGGCCGGGTGGCCGAGGGGCGGCTGTCGGTGGCGCACGAAACCGTACCGCTGGAACAGGCTCCCGAAGCCTGGCAACGCCAGGCGGCGGGCGAGGCCGTGGGCCGCATCGTCCTCAGCGCCACCTGAACGGACCCGCCCTTTGACCGGCTCGGGCCGGCGGGTGGTTCAGGCCAGCTGGGCGACGCCGGAGCGGGGGGAGGACAGCACCGGCACTCCCCCGTCCGCCTGCGTGACGATCCCGGCCATCGACGCCTGGGCGAGCACCACGACGTCCACCTGCCGGGCGAGCCGGCCGAATCCTTCGAGGACCAGGGCGTCGTGACGGGCCGGGTCGCCGCCGCGCAGCGCCTCGAAGGCGCCGTCGCACAGGTGCGGAACGATCTCCCGCGGCACCTCGCGGCGGGTGGCCGCGCGCCGTACCAGCCGGGTGGTCGGGCCGAGCGTGGTGGCGAGCGTCGCCAGCACGCCGATCCGGTCGCCTGCTCGCACCGCCTCCTCGGCCATCGGCTCGTCGATACGCAGGATCGGCAGCTCGGCCAGCGGGCGCGCCCGTTCGGCGGCCTCGCCGATGGAGCTGCAGGTGACGAGCAGCGTCCCGGCTCCCGACTCCTTGGCGTACATCGCGTACGAGACCAGCCTGCGCAGCACGTGCGGGGGCGGGCCGTCGTTGGCGATGGTGTCCTGGAGCAGGCTCTCGTCGGCGAAGTGCATGATCCGCGCGCCGGGCCGCACCTCGGCGGCCAGTTCGGCCAGCGGCGCGGCGAGCGCGGGCACGGTGTGCAGCATGGCGATTGCCGGCCCAGTGATCGGCCCAGTGACCGGCCCAGTGATCGGCCCAGTGACCGGCCCAGTGACCGGCCCAGTGACCGGCCCAGTGACCGGCCCAGTGACCGGCCCAGTGATCGGGGCGGTCATCGGGCGTTCCACGGGCGGGCGTAGGTGTCGACGATGGAGGCCAGCCGCAGGAGCCGGGGCACCGAACGGGTACGCAGCTCGGCGGCCGTGTCCTCGGAGCCGACCACGTCGCTCCAGATCGCGCGCCCGGCCAGCATCCCCGACGCGCCCGACCGGCAGGCCGCCCGGACGGCGGCGGGGAAGTCGTCCCGTTCGACGCCCTGGGAGAGCACCACCCACGGGACGGGGATCGCCTCGTCGAGCCGGGCGCACTCCTCGGCCAGCCGGTCCTCGGGCGCGGCGCCGCCGAGCGGAACCTGGGCCTTGTACAGGCCGGGCCGCAGCCCGGCGAGCTCCGCGGCGGCCTCCCGGATCGCGGCGGACCCGTCGAACTCCGCCTCCCGGCCCTGTACGGGCTTGGCCACCCCTTCGAGCACGGAGAGCACGCCCGCCTCGGCACACCGGCGGACGAACGCGGCGGCCGTCTCCAGGCGGCGCTGCCGGTGTTCGTCATCGCGCCAGATGAGCAGCAGCTTGGCCGCGACCGCTCCGGCACGCCGCGCCGCGGCCAGGTCGATCGTGCCGTCGATCGAGGTGTCCTCGACGGGGCCGTCGGGCGCCTGCCGGAGACTGTCCACGGCGATGATGAGCCCGCCGGGCACCATACCCTCGGCGGCCACCTGGCCGAAGCCGTACTCCTGGTCGATCAGGAACCCGGAGGCGTGCGGCCCGGCCTCCCGCGCCACCGCCAGTTTGAAGCCTGTCAGCGTGTCATCGTCCACACGTCGCCCCGTGGCCGCGGCGAACATCTGCCTGAGGCTCTCGCGCTGGTCCATCGCGACCATGGCGAACCCGCCGGAGGGGCGGGCCAGCAGGTCCAGCGTGGGGGTGGGCGGGGTGGTCTCCTGGCTGGTCAATGGGTGCTCCGATCTGATGGTGTCCGGCCTGGTCATCCGCGCTCCTGCCGGGCGATGGTGAGGAAGCGTTCGTAGAGGGGCCGGTAGGCGGCGGCGAGGCCGGGGTCGTGCGGCTGGGGCTCACGGGGCAGTACGGGAACGTCGTCGAGTGAGCCTCCCGCCTGGCCGGCGATGAGGGCGGCGCCCGCGCAGACCGCGTCGTCCGCGCGTACGACGTCGACCGGCACGGGCGAGAGCGCCGCCTTGACGCGCGTCCAGAGCGGGATCCGCACCTGCCCGCCGAACACCACGAGCCGCTCGGCTTCGGCGCCGGTCACGGCGGCGAGCTCGGCCACGGTCCAGCGGGTGTGCAGGCACGTGCCCTCCATGGCGGCCGCCAGCAGATCACCGTACGTGTGGTCCGGCCCCATTCCGAACATCGTCACCCGGCGTCCGCGGTCGGGAGCGGGCGCCACCCTGCCACGCAGGTACGGCTCGGCGATGATCCCCGTCGGCAGCCGCACGCCGTCCAGCAGCGCGGGCAGTGCGGCGTACTTGTCCGCCGTCGCACGTGCGCCGCCCTCCACCACGCCGCGGGCCGGTGGGTCCTCGGGGGCGGTGGTCAGGCCGAGGAGCCAGTCGAGCATGCCGCCGCTGGTCGGCAGGCCTCCGACGAGTACGGTGCCCGTGCCGTCGAGCGATGGGTCGGCCGTGATGCCCATCGCCAGGCCGGTGCGGGGGTCCGGCCGGTGCGCCGCCGGCGCCAGGACCGCCTCCGCCGTGCCCATGGAGTCGGCCACGTGCCCGGGGCGGCGCACACCGGAAGCCCAGGCACCCACCGCGTGGTCGTGGCCGGCGATCACCACGGGGACGCCTGCCGCCACCCCGCTCACCCTCGCCGTCAGCCCGCCCACGGGCTCCACCGCCCGGACCGTGGGCGCCAGGTGCCCGGGACGGAGCCCGGCCAGGGAGAGCAGGTCCTCGTCGTAGTCGCGGCGTACGACGTCGTAGGCGAGGGTGCGCGCGGCCAGCGTCTCATGGGTGCGCAGCACGCCGGTGAGCGCGTACGCCACCGCATCGGGCACGCTCGCCCACCAGCGCATCGCCGCCGGCACATCCGGTTCGTGCGCCCTCAGCCAGAGCCACTTCGCCAGCGGCGCCTTCGCGTCCACCCACCGCCCGGTCCGCGCGTAGACCTCCGCCACGTCGCCACCCGAGCCGACGTCACCACCGCCCCAAGCGCCGCCACGGGGCGCGTTCAGGGACGCGGCGGGGTCGCGCAGGGCGGCGGCTTCCTGGGTGCCCCGCGGGTCGTTCCACCACAGCAGGGGCGTGAGCGGGCTCCCCGAATCGTCCAGGGGCACGCCGGTCTCGGCCATGCCCGCGATCCCGATCGTGTCCGGACCGCGCCCCGTGCGGGCGGCGCACTCCTCCAGGGCCTCCAGTACGGCGGCCACGAGGGCGGGCAGGGTGCGCGGTGTCGGGCGGCGTACGGAGGAGACGCAGCCGCCCCTCTCGTCGAAGAAGCCCACCTTGACGTGGGTGGTGCCCACGTCAATCCCGCACAACAACGCCATGTTGTCACTATAAGTCCATGAGTTGGCTGAAAAGCGCCAACTTCTGGGGCATCATGGTCATATGAGCGATCTCGAGGCGAGCTTGCGCTACTCGTCCGCCCCGCACCGGCGCGAGGCGATCCTGCGCAGGATCGAGCTCGACGGGTACGTCGCCGCCGCCGACCTGGTCACCGAGCTGGGCGTCTCGCCCAACACCGTCAGGCGTGACCTGCGCAGGCTCGCCGGCGACGGTCTCGTCAGGGCGGTACGCGGGGGCGCCGCCGCTGCCGACGTGGGCGCCACGCCGTTCACCGACCGCTCCGTCCAGGCGTCCGCCGCCAAACGGGCGGTCGCCGCCGCCGCGGTACGCCACGTCGAGCCGGGCACGGCCATCGCCCTCGACTCGGGCACCACCACCCTGGAGATCGCCAAGCTCCTCCCCTCCGCGGCGGACCTGACCGTCATCACCCATTCGCTGCCCGCCATCGCCGTGCTCGCGCCGAGACCCGACGTCACCCTCATCGGGGTGGGCGGCCAGTACGGCAGGGACACGCGCTCGTTCGGCGGGCCGGAGACCCTGGCCTCGCTGGAGCACATGAGCGTGCGCACGCTGTTCCTGGCCGCCACCGCGCTCGACGGGTCCGGCGTCTACGGCGCCACACCGTACGAGGCCGAGACCAAGCGCCGGCTCATCTCCATCGCCCGCAGGACGATCGTGGTCGGCGACGCGCGCAAGTTCGTCCTGAGTGCCCCGATCCGGGTGTGCGGGTGGGACGCGGCCGACCTGCTGGTGACCGACGGCGTGCCGCACGGGTTCGAGGGAGTCGACGTCGAGTTCGGCTCACGGGCTCCCGTCTGACAGAAGCGGCGCGGCCGCCATGATGGTCATGCCCCACGTCATCAGGTGCTTGAACACGCGTCCCGGATCGCCACGTCGGAGTGCGCCACGATCAGCGCGCCGTTGGCGGAGAAGGGGCTGCAGTCCACCACCGAGGAGGAGATCGCCAGCGCCGTGACCATGCCGGCGGCGCCCGCCTGCCCGGTCTGCAGGAAGGGTACGGCGAGCGGGATCAGCGCGCCCAGGATGCCGGTCGTCGAGGCGAAGGCGGAGACCACGGCGCCGATCAGGCAGATCAGCAGGGCGGCCGGGAGCGGAGCGCCGACCTGGGCCACGCCGTCGAGCCGCTTCACGGTGCCCTGGTCCCGCAGGAGGGCGACGTACGTGACGATGCCGCCGACGAGGAGCACCGTACCCTAGCTGATCTTGTCGACGGCGCCACGGGCGGCGGGCGGGAAGATTGCCCCGAATAGCGGTCTATTCAAATCAATCCAGATAAGTCGTGTAAAAACGTAAATCACAGCAGATAAGCACCCTTGACACATCCCCACACCAGGAATAGCCTCCCGGATTATTATATCGATTTAATCCGCCAGGGTGCCGGGCAACCGCATCCATGCGGGCGTCACCCGAGGAGCCCGTGACCATGAGACCCCCCAGCAGCATCCGCCGCGCACTCATCACCTCCTTGGCCGCCCTGCTCTGCCTCCCCCTCATGGCGGCGCCGGCGAGCGCGGCCCACGGGAGCAGACACGGGAGCGGACACGGGAGCGGACACGGGAGCGGACACGGGCGGCCGGACGCGGGCGTCCGGCTCGAACACCTCGACCGCGGCCTGGTGGCGGCCACGACCAGCGGCGGCGTCTTCCTGAGCTGGCGGCTGCTGGGCGATGAGGTGACCGGGCACGGCGACACCGGCATGCGGGGCCCCGCCTTCCGCGTCTACCGCGACGGCCGCCCCATCGCGACGGTCACGGACAGCACCAACCACCTCGACCCCGCCGGCACCCGGGCCTCGGAGTACCGCGTGGCTCCGGTCGCCCGGGGCCGGGAGGGCCGGCGCAGCGCCGCGGTCAAGCCGTGGGTTAAATCGTTTTATGATCTCAAGCTGCGGAAACCGGCCGACGGTGTGACCCCCGCGGGCGAGGCCTTCACGTACACGGCCAATGACATGAGCGTCGGCGACGTGGACGGCGACGGCCGCTACGAGTACGTCGTCAAATGGGACCCCTCCAACTCCAAGGACGTCTCCCAGCGTGGCTACACCGGCAACACCTACGTCGACACCTACGAGCTCGACGGCACCCTGCGCTGGCGGCTCGACCTGGGCGTCAACATCCGATCCGGCGCCCACTACACCCAGTTCCAGGTCTACGACTTCGACGGCGACGGCCGTTCCGAGATGATGCTCAAGACCGCCCCTGGGACCAAGATCATCCGGTACGGGAGCAGGGGCCAGGTCGTGTCGGAGCGTCACGTCACCATGCCGCGCCAGGACGTCAGGGCAGGCTACTCGCACCAGGACGATTACCGGCAGAGCGCAGCAGACTATTTCGACCACATTGTGGAAATGTTCGCGAAATGGCATGAGCGCCCGGAGGTGGTCGCGAAACGCTGGCCGGCCACTCTGGAAGAGGCCTTCGGCATCGAGCCTGCGCACGAATACCCGCTCTCCCATGAGGACGCCGTGGAGCTGGCCACCTACTTCGTCGACGTCTACGCGCCGGGCCGCAGCGGCAACAACCGGTTGCGCGAGTTCGAGGGCTTCGTCCTCACCGGCCCCGAGTACCTGTCCGTGCTCGACGGGGCCACCGGCAGGGAGTTGCAGACGATCCCCTACAAGCCCGGCCGCGGCGACGACGGGCTCATGTGGGGCGACTACGCCATGTCCAGGATCGAGCCGGGCAACCGGGTCGACCGGTTCCTGTCCGCGGTGGCCTACCTCGACGGCAGGCGCCCGTCGGCGGTGTTCGCCCGCGGCTACTACACCCGCACCACGCTCGTCGCCTACGACTGGAACGGCCGGCGCCTGGAGGAGGTCTGGTACGCCGACAGCGGCCACGCCCCGATGGCGAACCCGTTCAACGCCTCACCGCACGGCGTTCCCGGCAGCAACCCGGAATATGCCGACCTGACCACCCAGGGCTTCCACTCGATGAGCGCCGCCGACGTGGACGGCGACGGCAGGCAGGAGATCGTCTACGGCGCCGCGACCATCGACGACGACGGCGACCTGCTGTACTCGTCGTTCGCCGAGGGACCACCCCAGAGCAGCGTCCCTGGCCAGAATGTGCGGCTCGGCCACGGCGACGCCCTGCACGTGGGCGACTTCGACCCCGGCCGCCCTGGCCTCGAGATCTGGACGGTGCACGAGGGCGGCACGTGGGCGCCGTACGGGTGGGCGCTGCGCGACGCGGCCACCGGCGAGGTGATCCACGGCGGCTACAGCGGCCGGGACACCGGGCGCGGCATGGTCGGCGACGTCGACCCGGCGATCCGCGGCATGGAGGCGTGGTCGTCGGTACCGCCCGACGAGGGGATCCAGGCGGGCCTGTGGTCGGCCCGCGGCGAGCACCTGGACCGCGTCACGCCCGGCACGAACATGAGCATCCGCTGGGCCGCCGACATGACCACGCAACTCGTCAACGGCACCGCGACCACCGAGCTGCAGACGCCGACGATCGACGACTGGAAGCGCGGCACGGTGCTCACCGCCGAGGGCACGCTGACCAACAACTGGACGAAGGGCAACCCGGGGCTGGTCGCCGACGTCTTCGGCGACTGGCGCGAGGAACTGCTCGTCCGTACGGCCGGCGGCGACGCGGTGCGGATCTACCTGAGCACCGAGGTGACCGGCAGGAAGATGTACACGCTCATGCACGATCCGCAGTATCGCGCCGACGTGGCCCGGCAGCAGACGGCCTACAACCAGCCGGCGTACCCGGGCTTCTACTTCGGCTCCGACATCGACTGGTCGCGGGTCCCCGTCCCCCGCATCAGCACCCCCAAGGGGTAACAGGGCGCGCATGCCGAGGGCGCTCCCCTGGGACAGGGGAGCGCCCTCGGCGTACGTGTGCGTGCCCGCTCAGGCGGGAAGCCTCACCACGACCTCACGCGGGAAGCTTCACCAGCAGCGGCGTGTTCGCCGGCCGGGTGTCCTTCTCGGCCCACGCGCCGGTCGAGAAGGCGACCGGGTGGTTCTTCTTGCCGACCCCGTCGCCCCACTTGGTGACGACATAGTTGATCTTGATGTGGCCCTTGCCCCCGTTGTTCTCGACGCCGAGCGTCTCGGGGTCGAAGGTGCCGCCGGTCAGCTCGGCGAAGGTCTTGGCGTCCAGGTCGAGCATGACGCCGCGGCTGGAGGGGTCTCCAGGGCCACGGTCGCCGACGAAGAACGGCACCTTCTTACCCTGGTAGATGGCGTACCCCTCGGTCATGAGGGGCCAGCTGGGGCTGGCGGCCAGGCCCTTCTGCATGGGCTTGCCCGCGGCGGGAAGGCCGGTGTCGCCGGCCCGGCCGGAGGCGTCGTCCCAGAAGTACGAGGCGGTCGTGGAGCCCTTGAGCATGACCTGCTGCACGGTGCCGGAGTCGGCGTGCGCCGGCGCGGCGCCCACGGTCAGGGCGGTCGCGGCGGTCGTGGCCAGCATGGCGAAGGTACGCAGGCGAGCTTGCATGATGGTGTCAGGTCCTTTGTTAGGGGACGATGGCAGTTCGCGCTCGCTTGGACGGACGTAGCCGGGCAGCACGCCGGACGGGACGCTACGCGGAGCACGGGGGAATCCAGTGGGAGGATCCGTGGGTTCCGGCGCCCTTCGCCGCGACTGCGCGGGCACGGGTCATCGCCGGACATGCACCAACCTAACCCCCAAACCGGACAAATGCAAATATATCGCCACGAAACGGGTATAGATCTACCTCAGCCGACCTCTCTGCGCATCGTCCGCACCATGCCGGCGGCCATCGGCAACACGATCCAGGCCAGCGACGACACGGCCACCCGGGCGGCGTCGCCCCCGGTCATGGTGCCGTTCACCAGCGGGATGGTGGCGGTGTTGAGGTCCAGCCACTGAGTCGCGGCCTCCCCCGCGGAGCCGAGCCGGGCCACGACGCTCCACATGACCGCGTTGGACAGGAAGACCACGATCGCCGCGGGCGCGTTCATGAGCACCGTACCCAGGGCCAGCCCCTGGGCGGTGAGCAGGACCGACGTGGCCGTCCATCCCGCCAGGGCCGGCAGGGCGACCCGCCAGTCGGCCGGCACTCCCTGGGCCGCCGCGACGGCCGCCGTCACCGGAGCCGCGACCAGCATCGCGAACACGCAGGCCAGGACGGAGGCGATCAGGGGCGGCAGGCACTTGGCCGCCCACACCCGCCCCCTCCGGGGTTCGAGCGTGAACGTGGTCAGCGCCGTGCGGTGGCTCCACTCGCCGGTCACGGTGAGGATGGCGAGCACGGGAAGCAGGATGCCCACCACGATGCCGGCCGTCACCGCGGCGGTGTAGAGCTCGGGACCGGAGGCGATGCCGCGAACGACGACGGCGCCGGCCGTCAGGGCGGCCAGCACGCCGGTGATGACTTTGCTGCTGCGGGTGTCGACGAGCTTGCGGGTCTCCACCCGCAGCAACGTCGGGAACGGGATGCGCCCGGTGGTCATGCGAGGCCCCTGTCGGCGGCGGCGGTCAGCTCCAGGAAGGTCTGCTCCAGGCTGCGGCCCCGGCCGAGCTCGGCCGGGGTGCCCTGGGCGAGCAGGCGGCCCCGCCCGATCATCACGATGCGGTCGGCGACCTGCTCCACCTCGTGCAGCAGGTGCGAGCTGAGCAGCACCGCGCATCCGGAGCGGGCCAGGTCGCGCAGCAGCCCGCGCATCCAGTGGATGCCCTGGGGGTCGAGGCCGTTGGCCGGCTCGTCCAGGATGAGCGCCCGCGGCCGGCCGAGCAGGGCGTGCCCGATGCCGAGCCGCTGCCGCATGCCCAGTGAGTAGCCGCCGACGGGCCTGCGGCCTTCCTTGCCGGTCAGGCCGACCAGTTCCAGGACCTCGTCCACCCGCGTACGGGGCAGGCCCAGCATCATCGTGCCGAGGGTCAGGACCTCACGGCCGGTGCGGCCGGGATGCTGGGCGGAGGCGTCGAGCAGCGTACCCACGTCGTAGCCGGGACGCTCCAGCTCGGCGTACGGCCGCCCGAGCACGGTGGCGGAGCCGGAGGTGGGGCGGGACAGCCCCGCCAGGATGCGCATGGCCGTCGACTTGCCCGCGCCGTTGGGCCCGAGGAACCCGGTGACGGAGCCGGCCGGCACGGTGAAGGACACGTCGTCGAGCGCCTTCACGTCGCTGTACGTCTTGCTGAGGCGATGAAATTCGATCACGCCCACAGTTCATCGAAGACGCGCCCCGCGTACATCGGACCTGGGTCCACGGCGGGTGGCGGCCCGGCCACACCCGCCGCCCCGGGTGTAGACCAGGGTCTGCAGCGCGATGGACCCCGGTCGCTAACCCGGCACGGCGGCGGGTCCCTAGGCTGGTGGACGTGCACGACGCCGACGAGCATCAACCGCCCCTCGACACGCTGGGCATCACGCTGCGCCACCTGTTCGCCGCGCTGCCCCTGCTGTTCTACGTCGTCACGGTGGTCCTGCTGTCGGGCCGCGCGCCCGTGCCGTACGCGTCGACCGGCTGGGTGCTGGCCGACATGGGGCTCGGCGTGGCGGGCCTGGTCGTCATGCGCTGGCGGCGCCGGTGGCCGTGGCAGATCGCGCTGGCCACCGCGCTGCCGACCGTCGTGTCGTTCACGGCGGGCGGGCCCGCGCTGGTCGCCTACACCTCGCTGGTCACGCACCGGCGCTGGCGCCAGATCGTGCCGGTGGCCGCGGCGAGCTGCCTGATCATGTTCGTGGCGGGGTGGCTCCAGGACGGCTCCCTTTCCATGGCCGTCGTCAACGCGGTGACCGGCCTCGTCATCCTCGCCGTCGCCACCGTGCTCGGCCTCTACGTGCGCAGCCGCCGTGACCTGACCACCTCCCAGCGGAAGGCGGAGGCGGCGGTCCAGCGGCAGCGGGTCGAGCAGGCCCAGCTCGCGGAGCGGCTGCAGATCGCCCAGGAGATGCACGACGTGCTGGCTCACCGGATCTCGCTGCTGGCGATGCTGGCCGGCGGGCTGGCGTACCGGAAGGACCTCACCCCCGAGCAGACGCGGGAGGCGGCGCTGGCCATCCAGGAGAACGCCCACCAGTCGCTGAACGAGCTCCGTGCCGTGCTCGGCACGCTGAGGCGCGACCCCGGCCCCGACGGCGGCCCCAACGGCGGCCTGCCAGGCCCTCAGGGCCCGCAGCCGACGCTGGCCCAGCTGGACACCCTGTTCGAGGAGGTGCGGACGGCCGGGCAACGGGTCGAGGTGGACGACGCCATCGACTGCCGCGAGCAGCTGCCCACCCAGACGGGGCGGCACGCGTACCGGATCGTGCAGGAGGCGCTCACGAACGCCCGCAAGCACGCTCCCGGCAGCCGGGTGACGGCCGAGCTGGGCGGGCGGCCGGGTGAGGGGCTGCGCATCCGGGTGAGCAACCCGGCGCCGGCCGGCGCGTCCGCGGGGCCCGGCGGCCGGCTGGGCCTGGTCGGCCTGGCCGAGCGCACCAGGATGGCCGGCGGCACCATCAGCCACACCGTCCGCGACGGGCGGTTCATCCTCGACGCCAGGCTGCCGTGGGAGGCTTGATCTCGTGACCCGTCTTCGTATTGTGATCGTGGACGACGACCCTATGGTGCGCACGGGGCTGAGCCTCATCCTGGGCGGCGAGCCCGACCTCGAGCTGGCCGGGGAGGCGGCCGACGGCAGGCAGGCCATGACCGTGATCCGCGACCTGCGCCCCGACGTCGTGCTGATGGACATCCGCATGCCGCACCAGGACGGCCTCACCACCACCGAGCTGCTGCTCAAGAGCCCCTCCCCGCCCAGGATCCTGGTGCTGACCACGTTCGACGCCGACGACATGGTGCTGCGCGCCCTGCAGCTCGGGGCGCACGGCTTCCTGCTGAAGGACACACCGCCGCCCAAGATGATCGAGGCGGTGCGCGCGTGCGCGCGCGGCGAGCCGGTGTTGTCCCCGAGCGTCGCCCAGCAGGTGATCGCCGCGGCCACCGGCAGGCACGACCCGCGGCGGCCGCAGGCGCTGGAGGAGCTGTCCCGGCTGACCGAACGCGAGCGCGAGGTCGCCGTCGAGATCGCCAAGGGAGGCTCCAACACGGAGATCGCGGCCAGCCTCTGCGTGAGCGTGGCCACGGTCAAGGCCAACATCACGCGCATCTTCGCCAAGCTCGGCACCGACAACCGGGTTCACGTGGCCATGAAGGTACGCGACGCGGGACTGATCTGAATGCCGCTGGACACCGACCGGCTGCTCGCCGCGCTGGCCGCGTGGAGCCTTCCGGTGGTCTCCGCCGAGCCGCTGCCGGGCGGCTGGAACTCCGTGACCTGGCTCGTCCGCGACGCTTCCGGCGCCCCCTACGTCGCCAAGCTGTCCGACGTCGGCTCCGCCACCGCCTTCCTCGGCGGTCTGCGGGTGGCGGCCCGCGCGGAGCGGGGCGGGCTGGCCAGCGGCGCCCCCGTCCCCCTGCCCGACGGCCGGCTGGCCACGGACCTGGACGAGGGGCTGCTGGCCCTGCTGCGCTACGTCCCCGGCCGCCCGCCGGACGCCTCCTCCGCGGGAGACCTGCACCGGATGGGGGCGGTGCTGGCCCGCGCGCACCGCGCGCTCGGCAACGACACCGCCGACGTCGGCAAGCAGCACCGGTGGCCGTGGCCGTGGGCGAGCGACTGCCTGCGCGAACTGCGGATGCCCGGCCACGTTCGCACGAGGGCCGCCCAGGTGCTGGAGGAGGCGCGCGAGGCCGCGCCGCACCTCCGCGCCGGCGTGGTCAACGGCGACCCCGGCCTGGACGGCTTCCGCCTCAGCGAGCGCTCGCCCGAGGAGGACGGCCTCGTCGACTGGGGCGCGGTCCTGCAGGCCCCCATCCTGTACGACCTCGCGTGCACCGCCGTGCTGACCCGCGAGACACCCCACGCGATCCGGCACGTCCTCGCCGGTTACCAGGCCGTCGACCCCGCCATCGCCGACGAGCTGCCCTGTCTGGACACGTTCGTCCGGCTGCGGTGGATGGCGCACGCCATCTACTTCTCCGACCGCATCGAACGTGGCCTGCTCAGGGGCGTCTCCAGCGCGGCGGGCAACGAGGAGGGGCTCGAGGAGGCGTACGCCGGCATGTGCGGGACGCACCGCTCCTAGGGCCCTCTACGCAGGTGGGCCGCTCAGCAGCGTGTCGAGGAAGAGCTTGCGGTAGCGGAGGGCGTCGACGGCGAGCGCGACGTCGACGCCGTTCGCCGTCCCGGCCAGCCCGTGAGCGGCGTCCTCACCGGGCAGCACCCGCCGGTCGACGAGCGTCTGACCCCTGCTGCGTCCGGGGGCGAGCTCCACGCTCACCGGCAGCCGCTCCGTGGTCAGGCCGCCGGGGTCGGCCACCGCGCACACCGCTCCGGCGTCGCCGAGCAGCCCGTCGCCGTTCACGCGGGGGTCGGCCCCGCACAGGGCGATCTGGTGGCGCAGCAGCAGGCCCGCCAGACGGCTGCCCGGCTCGTCGTGCCCGAGCAGCTCCGCGCACGTGGGGGCGTCCACGGAGACGTGGTAGAAGACGTCGAGCCCGTACATCGTCACGGGCACCCCGGCGTCCATGACGATCGCGGCCGCCTCGGGGTCGTGCCACACGTTGAACTCGGCGACGGGGGTGGCGTTGCCGATGGAGGCGCTGCCGCCCATGAGGACCAGCCGCTCGATGTTGCCGGCGACCTCCGGGCAGGCCCGCAGCAGGAGGGCGAGGTTGGTGAGCGGGGCCAGGCCCACGACAACGACGGGCTCGGGTGCGCCGAGGATGGTGTCGCGCAGCAGGTCCACGGCCGGCACCCCGGCCGGCCGCCGGGCCGAGACGGGGAGCCCGAGGTCGGCGAGGCCGTCGGCGCCGTGGATGTGGCCGGCGTCGCGGGCCGGCTCGATGAGCGGCCGTTCCGCGCCCGCGCTCACCGGCACGTCGGGGGCGCCGGCCGCGTCGAGGACCTTGAGCGTGTTGGCGACCACCTGTCCGAGGCCCGCGTTGCCGGCCACGCATGTCACAGCGCGCAGCCTCAGCTCCGGATGGCGTACGGCGAAGAGGAGGGCCAGCGCGTCGTCCACGCCGGTGTCCACGTCAAGAATCAGGTCCTTCATCCCATTCCTTCCTCGATGCACCTTGACAGGTACGCGCACACCATCCCACGATGTCCTATCTGACCAATGAGGTCTAGACGTCTACCTCCACCGGGAGCACCGCCGTGACAGACGTCCCGTCGACCGGCCACCCCACCACCTCCAGCGCCACCGCCCCCCGCACCGTGCCGTGGAAGCTCACCGCGGCCACGATCGTCGGCAACACCATCGAGTTCTACGACTTCACCATCTACGGCACGCTCACCGCACTGGTCTTCGGCCGGCTCTTCTTCCCCACGTCCGACCCGCTCGCGGGAACGCTGCTCGCCTTCGGCACGTTCGCGGTCGGATTCGTGTCGCGGCCGCTGGGCGGCGTGCTCTTCGGGCACCTCGGCGACCGCCTGGGCCGCAAGCCGACGCTCACGTGGAGCCTCGGGGTGATGGGGACGGCCACGTTCCTCATGGGTCTGCTGCCGACGTACGCCGACATCGGGGTCTGGGCGCCCATCATGCTCACGTTCCTGCGCTTCTGCCAGGGGCTCGGCATCGGCGGAGAATGGGGAGGCGCCGTCAGTCTCATGGTCGAGAGCGCGCCCCCGTCCAGGCGCGGCTGGTACGGCAGCCTCGTCCAGACCGGCAGCGGCTTCGGCATCATCCTGTCCAGCCTCACCCTCACCACGCTGCTGGCCACGCTCGGCACCGGCGACCTGCTGGCCTGGGGCTGGCGCATCCCGTTCCTGGTCAGCGTGGTGCTGGTCGGCGTGGGCGTCGTGGTGCGCATGCAGATCCAGGAGTCGCCCGAGTTCCGCGAGGTCAAGGCCGGGGAGCGGGTCGAGCGGGCGCCGGTGTGGCAGACCGTGCGGCAGCACCCGCGCACGATCGCGCTGGCCATCGGCATGTACGTCGCCATCGCGGCCTTCGGCTTCGTCATCGGCGTGTTCGTGATCTCCTACACCGTCCAGGAGCTGGGCCTGTCGCGGGAGCTGGCGGTCGCCGCCAACCTGGTCAACGGGGTCTTCTACGTGATCGGCATCCTGGTGGCGGGCGCGCTGTCCGACCGGATCGGCAGGCGCAGGACGTACCTGCTGTGCGGGCTGCTGCTGATCCCGGCCCCGTTCCTCTACTTCGCGCTGATCGACACTCGCTCCATCCCGCTGATCCTGGCGGGCAGCGTGTTCGTCGGCCTGGTCAGTGGCCTGCCGTACGGCGTGCAGGCCGCGCTGTTCTGCGAGCTGTTCCCCGCCAGGCTGCGCTACAGCGGGATCTCGCTCGGCTTCCAGGTCGCGACCGTGCTGGGCGGGGCGCTCGCGCCGACCGTGGCGTCGCTGCTGTTCGCGACGGCGGGGCACAGCTGGGCCATCTCGGCCTACATCGCGGGCCTCGCCGTGATCATGGTCCTCTGCACGCTGGCCGTACGGCCGTACTCGGAGACGAAAGGCATCATCGCATGACGAACCGGCCCGACATCGTGCTCGTCATGGTCGACCAGCTGGCCGCGCGCTGGCTGGAACAGGCCTGGCAGGGCGTGGTCGACCTGCCGAACCTGCGGGCGCTGGCCGAGGGCGGCGTACGGTTCCCCAACGCGTTCACTCCCAACCCGGTCTGCGCCCCGGCCCGCGCCACCGTCGCCACCGGGCTGACCAGCCAGGGGCACGGGGTGAGCGAGTGCGGCTACGACCTCGACCCGGCCCTGCCCACGTTCATGCGCACGCTCCAGCGGGGCGGGTGGCGTACGGGCGCGTTCGGCAAGCTGCACCTGCGGACGCAGATCGGCGGCGTACACCCCGACTACCGGCCCTACGGGTTCGACGTCACCCACATCACCGAGGACCCCCGCGCGGGCGAATGGCTGGACTGGGTGCGCGAGCACCACCCCGGGCACTACCGCGCGGCACTGTCCACCGTCTGGATGACGATGGTGCCCGAACTGCGCGCGTACGGGCCCGAGCGGCGCGACCTGGTGGCCGAGATCGAGGCCGCGCGGCGCGAGTTCCCCGAATGCACCGGGGAGGCGTACACGCTGCCCTTCCCCGCCGAGGTCTCCCAGACGAGCTGGATCACCGAGCGCGCGTGCGACTTCATCCGCGGCACCGAGCCGGACCGCCCGATGTTCGCGCACGTCAGCTACGTGCAGCCGCACAACCCCTTCGCGCCGCCCGCCGAGTACCTGCGGCACGTGCGCGCCGAGCGCGTCCCCCGTCCGCTGCCCGCGGAGTGGCGCTCCGGCGGGCCCGCCTATTTCGACCGGGAGCAGTACCGGCAGGCCTCCTACGACGTCGACGACTGGGAGAGCCACCGGCTGCACTACTTCGCCGACCTGGCGCACCTCGACGAGCAGCTCGGCCGGCTGGTGGACTGCCTGCGCGAGACGGGGCGGCTGGCGGGCACGTACGTCATCTTCACCTCGGACCACGGCGAGCTGCTGCACGACCACGGGCTGGTCGGCAAGTGGGAGCGCCACTACGACGCCTGCATCCGGGTCCCGCTTCTCGTCTCGGGCCCGGACCTGCGCCCCGGGGTGCGGCCGGAGCTGGTGGAGCTGACCGACCTCGCGCCCACGATCCTCGACGTGGCCGGCCTCGAACCCGACCCGCTGCCCCGCCCCGAGTTGGGCAACCCGCAGCTCCCGCGGCGGCTGCCGGCCCTGCCGGGCAGCTCGCTGCTGCCGCTGTGCCAGGGCCTGGACCTCGACTGGCGCACGGCGGTCTACGTGCAGAGCAACAACAACCACTGGGAGGCCTCGCCCCGGAGCTGGTCGCGTACGGTCCGCACCGCCCGGCACCGCTACACCCGCTATTTCGGCGGGGGCGGCGAGCAGCTGTTCGACCTGAAGGCGGACCCGGACGAGCAGCACGACCTCGCCCACGACCCGGCCGCCGAGCCGGTCCTGCGGCGCCTGCGCGAGGAGTTGCTGGAGCTCGTCGTGCTCGACGGATATCCGAACAGCCCGCGCGGGCTTTACGGCATCGGAACGTGGTGAGGCGGCTCTACAGTTGTACGGTGATGAAACCGCCCAAGCGAGCCGCCATGGCCGCGCAGGCGATCCGTGAGCTCATCGCGGCGGAGTTCGAGCTGGGCGACCAGTTGCCCTCCGAGGCCGAGCTGGCCCGTCGGCTGGCCGTGAGCCGGGTCACCGTCCGCGAGGCCCTCGGCCAGCTCTGGCTCGAAGGCCTCATCTCCCGCCGCTGGGGTGTGGGCACGTTCGTCCGGCAGCGGCCGGGCCCGGCCGCTGGACCGTTCACGAGCGTCTTCGTCGACCTGCACGACATCGGCTCACTGCCGCACCGGATCGCCGCCACGGGCCGCACGCCGTCGCTCCCCCACGCCCGCGCCGAGCAGGTGCCCGCCACGCCGGAGGCCGCCGCCGCGCTCGGCGTGCCGGAGGGTGAGCGGATCTGGCGGGTGGAGCGCTGCCTCGCGATCGACGGCACGCCCGCGATCGTGCTGCACGACCATGTCCCGCTCAAGGTCAACGGCGTCCCGTTCGACCCGGCGCCGGTGACCGGGCTGGGCGGCGACTTCCCCACGCTCGTGCACGCCACCGGCACCCGCATCGTCAGGGACGAAGCCCGGCTGGAGGCGGCGCTGGCGGGCGAGGGCGTGGCCAAGCTGCTCGGCGTCGACGCCGGCACACCGGTGCTGACCACGCGGCAGACCAGCCACGCCGACACCGGCACGGTGGTGTTGTCGACCCGCTGCTATTACCGGCAGGAGGTCTTCTCGATCCTCCTGGTGCGCACGGTCCCTTACTGACCCGGCCCGACGGGGCCGAGCACATCGTGGGTGCGCAGCCGTCCGCACATGCCCCAGCGGGTCTCCGCGCTCTGCGGCGACTCCAGGAGCTCCGACTCGCGCAGGTGCGCGCCGTCGCCGCGGGCCAGGGCGTCGAGCACGGCGGCGGTGTGGCGGGCCTGCGCGGCGACCGTGCGCTCGAAGGTCTCGCGCCAGGCCGCGACCCTGGGCCGCACCAGCGCGACCGCGTGGTCGTAGAAACGTTCCAGCGGGCCGTGGTCGCCGGCGGCGGCGCTGCCGGCGAGTGCGCGGAAACCCTGGACGGCCAGCTCGCGCCGGCGCATCGCGGCCGCCTCCATCGCCTCCTCCCCCTCGCCTTCGGGCAGGGTCGCCGCGGCCCGGTAACGTCCGGGGTCGGCCATGATTTCGGGCGGGAACGTCATGACCGCGTCGCCCGCCTCGGGCAGTCCCGCGTTCGCCATCACGACCACGACCTGCAGGCCCCCGCGGTTGACCGCCCGGTGGATCGTGCCGGGGGTGAACCACACGGTCGACCCGGCCGCCAGCTCCGTCTCCCTGAAGCCGTGCGTGCCGAGGGTCTGCAGCGCTCCGTGCCCGCCGATCACGACGTAGCCCTCGGTGGAGGCGGTGTGCAGGTGCGGGGTGCCGCCCTCCAGGCCGTCGGCGCACGCGCCGGTGTAGACCGACAGCCGGGTGACGGACGTGCCGCCGGGGAACGCCGCGGGCATCATGCGCTCCGCTCGCCGAAGGACGCGGTGCTGCCCCGCACGACGAGCGTGGTGGCGAGCTCGATGCGGGTGCCCGCCGGGCCCCGGGGATGGGTCAGCTCCTCGGAGACGAGCCGGACCGCCTCGTTGGCCATGTCGTCGAGCGGCTGGCGGACGGTGGTGAGCGGCGGCGAGAGCATCTCGCACACCATCGAGTCGTCGAACCCGACGACCGACAGCTCGTCGGGCACGCGGACGCCGCGCTCGGTGGCCGCCTGGTAGACGCCCGCGGCCTGCAGGTCGTTGGCCGCGAAGATGGCGCTGGGCGGGTCGTCGCGGCCGAGCAGCCGCGCGCCGTGGTCCTTGCCGCCGCTGACCATGAAGTTGCCGTAGTGGGTCAGCTCCGGGTCTGGGTCGATGCCGAACGTGCGGTGCGCCGCCAGATAGCCCTCGTAGCGGTCGAGCGTGCACTGCGCGTCGAGCGGGCCGCCGATGAAGCCGATCCGGGTGTGCCCGAGCTCCAGAAGGTGGGTGGTGGCCATGACGCCGCCCAGCCAGTTGGTGGCGCCGACGGTGGAGATGCGCGGATCGCGCTGGCCCGCGGGGTCGAGCAGCACGAGCGGCACGTGCAGGAGTTCCTCGATCGCCTCGATCTCCCGCTGGTCGGCCCGGGTCAGCACCAGCACGATGCCGTCGGTGCCGCGTTTGCGGACCGTGCCGATCCAGCGCCGCAGGTCGAAGTCGGGACGCGCGGAGGAGGTCACGACGAGCGAGAAGCCCCAGCGGGCCGCCGCCTGCTCCGCGCCTCTGATGAGCACCTCGGCCCACGGCGAGCCGAGTCCGTCGATGAGCAGATCGACCAGGCCGACCCTGGGCGAGCTGGGCGGGCGTGGGGTCTCGTAGCCGAACACCCTGACCGCTTCGAGGACTTTGTCCCTCGTGGCGGCGGAGACGTGTTTCTTGCCGCTGAGGACCTTGGAGACCGTCGGCACCGACACTCCGGCGGCCGCCGCGACGTCGGCCAGCGTTGCTCGCGGCGCTCGGGGCACAGGACCTCCCGTTGCCGTGGGTGCCGGTGTCCGGCCGGCACCTGCGAGGTGGATTTTTCGGAAAATGCCCATATCTGTCATGCCGCCAGCTGACCTGGTGATATCAGCGGACCGCCGCCGACTCCTGAGGCTGTTGACATGGATGCAGCTCGGAGCCTAGCGTAACGCATCGGCAATGTCACCGTAATTTTTCGGAAAGCTATCCGGAAACTTTCGGAGCGTTTCGAGGCGCGTTCAGGGCGCACGCCGCGATCGAGCCGACCGCCTGTTAGCGCTATCATCCGTTGGAGATCCCATCCCCACGAACGAGGGTGTATGCCTGCACAAGGTGAGCAGCCGGAGGCGGCGGCGCTCCGGGCCGGAAACCTCCTGGCGGAGATGTCGCTCGACGAGAAACTCGCCCAGCTCGTCGGCCTGTGGCGCCACGTCAACCGCGAAGAGGGCGTCGTCGCGCCGCTGCAGGACGCGATGCAGGGCGACGAGGAGGAGTTCGAGGCGTTCGCCCGCCACGGTCTCGGCCACGTCACCCGCCACTTCGGCACCACGCCCGTGGACCCCGCGCAGGCCGGCGCCGAACTGGCCGACATGCAGCGCTGGCTGCGCGACCACACCCGGCTGGGCATCCCCGCCATCGCGCACGAGGAGTGCCTGACCGGGCTGGCGGCCTGGCGGGCCACGACCTATCCCGTGCCGCCCGCATGGGGCGCGACGTTCGACCCCGCCCTCGTGGAGGAGATGGGGCGCAGGATCGGGGCCTCCATGCGGGCGCTCGGCGTGCACCAGGGCCTGGCCCCGGTGCTCGACGTGATCCGCGACCAGCGGTGGGGCCGGGTCGAGGAGTGCATGTCCGAAGACCCGTACGAGGTCGCCACCATCGGCGCGGCGTACGTGCGCGGCCTGCAGTCCACGGGCGTGATCGCCACACTCAAACACTTCGTCGGATATTCCAACTCCCGCGCGGGCCGCAACCTCGCCCCCGTGCACGCGGGCCCCCGCGAGGTGGCCGACACGTTGCTGTTCCCCTTCGAGGTCGCCGTGCGGGACGCGCGGGCGGGCTCGGTCATGAACTCCTACGCCGAGATCGACGGCATCCCGATCGCCGCCGACGCCCACTACCTCACCCGGATCCTGCGCGACGAGTGGGGCTTCGAGGGCACAGTGGTGGCCGACTACTTCGCCGTGGCCTTCCTGCACACGCTGCACGCCGTGGCCACCGACGCCGAGGACGCGGCCGTGCAGGCGCTCAGTGCGGGCATCGACGTCGAGCTGCCCACCGGGGTGGCCTACCTGGAGCCGCTGAAGCGGGCCGTGACCTCTGGGCGGATCCCGGAGTCGCTGGTCGACCGGGCGCTGCGCAGGGTGCTGACGCAGAAGGCGGCGCTCGGCCTGCTCGACGACGGCTACGAGCCCAGCGGGCCGGGCCCGATCGACCTCGACGACCCCGGTTCCCGCGCCCTGGCGCGGCGCCTGGCCGAGGAGTCGATCGTGCTGCTCGCCAACGACGGTGTGCTGCCGCTCGGCCGGGCCGAGGGCAGGCGCGTCGCGGTCCTCGGCCCGAACGCCGGCAGCGTCGCGGCGTTGTTCGGCTGCTACTCCTTCGTCAACCACGTGCTGCCGCACTCCCCCGGCGTGGAGACCGGCATCGCGGCGCCCACGGTGCTCGACGCGCTGCGGGAGGAGCTGCCGGAGGCCGTGATCCAGGTCGAGCGGGGCACGGGGGTGGACGACGGCGATCGCTCGGGGATCGCCGCCGCAGCCCGCCTGGCCGCCGGTTCGGACGTCGCGATCCTCGTGCTCGGGGACCGGTCGGGGCTGTTCGGCAGGGGCACCTCCGGCGAGGGCTGCGACGTGGAGACGCTCGACCTGCCCGGCGCGCAGCAGGAGCTGGCCGACGCGGTCATCGCCACGGGCACGCCGGTCGTGGTCGTGCTGATGACGGGCCGCGCGTACGCGGTGCCGCGGATCATCAGGGACGCCGCCGCCGTCGTGCAGGCGTACTTCCCCGGCGAGGAAGGGGCGGGCGCCATCGCCCGGGTGCTCAGCGGCGCGGTGAACCCCTCGGGCCGGCTGCCGATGAGCATGCCGCGCTCGACCGCCGGCCAGCCCTACAGCTACCTGCACCCCAAACTGGGCGCGGCCGGCTCGGTCAGCAACATCGACCCGGCCCCGGCGCTGGCCTTCGGGCACGGGCTCAGCTACACCCGCTTCGTCTACGA
Source organism: Nonomuraea sp. K271 (assembly GCF_009908215.1). NCBI lineage: Bacteria > Bacillati > Actinomycetota > Actinomycetes > Streptosporangiales > Streptosporangiaceae > Nonomuraea > Nonomuraea sp. K271. Next base: position 47,601 of record NZ_JAAAHR010000011.1, read on the forward strand.
GGGCCTGAGGGCCGACGAGCGGGTGCGGGCCGGGGAGCCGATCCGGTGCTCGGTCGTCGTGCGCAACGCGGGCGAACGGCCGGGCGCCGAGGTCGTCCAGCTGTACGCCTCCGACCGGATCGCCTCGGTCACCCGGCCGCTCGCCCAGCTCGTCGGCTACGCCAGGGTCGAGCTGGAGCCCGGCGAGAGCGCGACGGTGGGCTTCGACGTGCCCGCGCGGCTGCTGGCCTTCACCGGCAGGGACGGGCTGCGCGTGGTCGAGCCGGGCGAGGTGGGCGTGTCGGTGCGCCGATCGGCCGCGGACGTGGTGGCCGAGGTGAGCGTGCTGCTGACCGGGCCCGTGCACGAGATCACCGGGGAAGAGCGGCGGCTGGGCGCCGTGTCGGTCGAGAAGGGACAGCCGTCATGAGAGTCGCGATCGTCGGCGCCGGCGGCATCGCCGGCATTCACGCCGCCGCCGTGCCGGCGCTGGGCGAAGGGGCGCGGATCGTCGCCGCCGTGGACGTCGACGCCGGCCGGCTGGACGCGTTCGCCGCACAATGGGACGTGCCCGAGCGTTACACGAGCGTCGAGGAGCTGCTCGAACGGTCGGAGTGCGACGTCGTGCACCTGTGCTCGCCTCCCGGCCTGCACCGTGACCAGGCCGTGGCGGTGCTGGAGCGGGGCTGGTCGGTGTTGTGCGAGAAGCCGCCGGCGCTGTCGCTGCGGGAGTTCGACCAGATCGCCGCGGCCGAGGCGCGCGGCCCCGGCTCGTTCGGCACCGTCTCGCAACACCGGTTCGGCGCCCGCGCGCTCGCGCTGCGTGAGGTGATCGCCCGCGGCGACCTCGGGCCGCTGCACCTGGCGCTCTGCAACACGCTGTGGTTCCGTCCCGACTCCTACTTCGCGGTGCCCTGGCGCGGCACCTGGGAGTCGGAGGGCGGCGGGCCCACCATGGGGCACGGCATCCACCAGATGGACCTCATGCTGTCCCTCGCCGGCCCGTGGGAGTCGGTACGCGCCACGGCTGGCCGCAAGGCCCGGCCGACCCGGACGGAGGACTTCTCGACCGCGGTGGTGACCCTCGCCTCGGGAGCCACCCTGGTGATCGTCAACAGCCTGCTGGCCGCCCGCGAGACCAGCTACCTGCGCCTCGACCTGGCCGGCGGCACGGTCGAGCTGGAACACCTGTACGGCTACGGCGACGACTCCTGGCGCTTCACCCCGGCCCCCGGCGACGCGGACGCCGAGTCCCGCTGGAACGCGCTGCCGCCCGGCGTGCCGTCCGGCCACTCGGCCCAGTTCGCGGCGGTCGGGGCGGCGCTCCGCTCCGGCGCGCCGATGCCGGTCACGACGGCGCAGGCCCGCCCGACCCTCGAGCTCATCGCCGCCGTCTACGCCTCCGCCTTCACCGGCCGGGAGGTGGCGCGCGGCGAGCTGACCGAGGACTCCCCGTTCTACACCTCCATGGGCGGGCACCAGGCCCCGTGGCTCGCGACCGAAGGGAACCTCTGATGACCGAACCCGTGGACGGGCTGCGGCTCACCGACGAGCGCGGGCGCGCGCTGACGCTCACGAGCGGCGGCGTCGAGCTGTTCCGTTACGTGTACGGCCCGTGGGACCGGCAGCTGGAGTCGCCCCGCCCCTACTTGCACCCGCTGCGCACGCTGTCCGGCCGGCTGGTGTCGCTCTACCGGCCGTGGGACCACGTCTGGCACAAGGGCATCGCGTGGTCGCTGCCGAACGTGGGCAGCCAGAACTTCTGGGGCGGCGTCACGTACTACCGCGACCGCGGTTACGTGCAGGCGGACAACAACGGCTCGATCGTGCACAACGGCTTCGACGAGATCAGCGGCGGCGAGGACCGGATGGCCGTGCGCGAGTCGCTGACCTGGGTGGCGAGCACCGGCGAGCCGTGGTTCACCGAACGGCGCTCCTTCGGCGCGCTGATCGGCCGGGACGGGTGGACGCTGGCGTACACCACCGAGTTCACCAACGTCTCCGGCGTCACCGTCCCGATCGGCAGCCCCACCACCGAGGGGCGGCCCAACGCCGGGTACGGCGGGCTGTTCTGGCGCGGGCCGCGCTCGTTCAGCAACGGGCGCGTCTACATGGACGGGCGCTCCGGCGGCGACGAGATGATGGGCGAGCGGGGCACGTGGCTGGCCTACTCCGGCGACCACGACGAGGTGGACGCGAGCTCGACGCTGGTGTTCGTCGACGACGGCCCCGCTGGTGAGGAGCCGGTCCGGTGGTTCGTCCGCACGGGGATCTTCGCGTGCGTGTGCCCCGCGCCGTTCTTCGACGTCGTACGGCCGGTCGAGCCGGGTGCGTCGCTGGCCTTCCGCTACGCGGTCACGGTCGCCGACGGCGACACCGGCCCGGACGGCGCGGCCCGCGTCGCCACGGACACCGCCGGCGTCACCTCGCGGCTCCTCTGATCGGAGATCCTGACATGACTCGCATGGAAGCGTTCCGCAGGCGCGTCGGCGGGTTCGCCTACGGCGGCGACTACAACCCCGAGCAGTGGGAGCCCTCCGTGTGGCGGGAGGACGTCCGTCTCATGCGCGAGGCCGGGGTCAACACCGTGAGCCTGGGCGTCTTCGCGTGGGCGTCGCTGGAGCCCGAGCCGGGCACGTACGAGTTCGGCTGGCTGGACGACGTCATGGACCTGCTGCACGAGCACGGCATCAGCGTCAACCTGGCCACGCCGACGGCCGCGCCGCCCGTCTGGCTCACGCACCTGCACCCCGAGGTGTTCCCCATCATGGCCGACGGGGAGCCGTTCGGCTTCGGCAACCGCCTGCACTACGACCCGTCGTCGCCGATCTACCGCGAGTACGCCGCCCGCATCACGACCAGGCTGGCCGAGCGGTACTCCTTCCATCCCGCGCTGGCGATGTGGCACATCAGCAACGAGTACGGCCCGACGGCCTACAACGAGGCCGCATCGGCCGGCTTCCGCCGGTGGCTGCGGCGCAGGTACGGCGACCTGGACACGCTGAACGACGCGTGGACCACCCGCTTCTGGGGCCAGGTCTACACCGACTGGGACCAGATCGAGGTGCCGAGCATCCCCCGCACCTGGATGAACCCGGCCCGCAAGCTCGACTTCAAGCGCTTCACCTCCGACGCGCTGCTGGAGTGTTATCTGGCCGAGCGGGACATCGTGCGCTCGTTCCGCGATGACGTGCCGGTGATGACCAACTTCATGCGTTTCTACCGCCATGCCGACTACTGGCGGTGGGCGCCGGAGGAGGACGCGGTCGCGCTCGACATCTACCCCGATCCGGCCGAGGACGACTCGCACGTCTCGGCGGCCTTCAACTACGACCTGTTCCGCTCGCTCAAAGGCGGTCAGCCGTGGATGCTGATGGAGCAGGCGAGCAGCGCGGTCTGCCAGTGGAGGCTCAACGTCGTCAAGGAGCCGGGACGGATGCGGCTGGGCTCGCTGCAGGCGGTGTCGCGGGCGTCCGACTCGGTGATGTTCTTCCAGTGGCGGGCCGGCCGGGGCGGGCACGAGCGCTTCCACTCGGCGATGGTGCCGCACTCGGGCCCCGGCTCGCGCACGTTCAAGGAAATCGTCGAGCTCGGCCGGGAGCTGCGGCTGCTGGCGCCCGTGGCGGGGACGACCTCGCGCGCGCGGATCGCGGTGCTGTTCGACTGGGACGGCTGGTGGGGTCTTGAGGAGACGCACGGCCTGCCCCGCGGCGACTTCAGCTACACCGGCACGGTCATGCGGCACTACACGCCGCTGTGGGAGCGGCACCACGCGGTGGACGTGGTGCCGGCGGGGTCCTCCTTGGACGGGTACAAGGTGCTGGTGGTGCCCAACGCGTACCTGATCGGCGACGAGGGCGCGGAGCGCATCCGGGCTTTCGCCCGCGACGGCGGGACGGTCGTCATGTCCTTCTTCTCCGGCGTGGTGGATGACTGCAACCGGGTGCGGCCGGACGGGTATCCCGGCGCGTTCCGCGAGCTGATCGGCGCCAGGATCGACGAGTACTGGCCGGCGCGCCCGCACGAGAGCTTCACCGTGGAGTTCGCGGACGGGCGGCGGGCGACGTCGACCTGGTGGCGCGACGACCTCCACCTGGAGACCGGCACGGCGCTGGCCACCTACGCCGACGGGCTGCTCGAAGGGCGGGCCGCGGTGGTCGAGAACCGCTACGGCGCGGGGCGGGTGGTCTACGTCGCGACGCTGCTGGAGCAGGCCGCGCTCGACGCGGTGGTGCTGCAGGCCGTCGAGTCGGCGGGCGTGCGGTCGCGGTTCGAGGGTGTGCCGGCGCACGTGGAGTGCTCGGTGCGGGGTGACGAGACGTACGAGTACGTGTTTCTGCTCAACCACAGCGGAGAGCTCCGCGCGTCCGTCCCCCTCGAAGGGCCGGGGACGGATCTGCTCACGGGAACGCCGGTGGCGAGGCAGGTGGAGCTGGGGCCGCTGGGCGCGGCGGTGGTCCAGCGGCCGCTGCGGTAGCGGCCCGGCCGCGTCACCTCGCGCTCCGGCGCAGCCGGACGGCGGCGCCCAGCGCCAGCGTCGTGGCCGCCGTCACGGCGGCCACGACCACGTGCGTACGGTCGGGGGCGGGCTCGGCCCTCACCGGGACCGGCGTGCCCAGCGCGGCCATCAGCTCGGGTGTGAGCGGCCGCATGCCCACGGTCCGGTCGGACAGCCGCAGCGGCCGCTCGCCGGCCGGGAGGCTCAGGTTGCCCGAGCACGACATCGTGGTCAGCCCGGAGCCGGCGAAGATCCGTGCAGCAGCTCGGGCAGCGGCCAGTGGGCTCGCCCCCACCTTGTCGCGCAGCCCCTGGTTCGTCCACGACGCCGTGGTCCGGTGCCGGTCGAGGTAGCCGGGACGAATCACCACGGCCTCCTGGTCGTCGGTGTGGACCATGACCGAGACGACCGCCGACAAGGCTCCGTCGCGGAACGGCAGCCACCCCGCGTCCGCGCGTACGACCGGCAGCCGGCGCGCGTACCGCAACATGCCCGCCGACAGGTCCGCGCCCACCGGCGTCCACCCCAGCTCTCCGATCAGCCCCGCGTACGCGCCCGTGCCGCATCCGGCATCCAGGCACGGCCCGCTCCCCCCGACCGACCAACCCGCGGATCGAACGCCGGATGCCGAGCCGGTCGTCCGTGTCCCGGCGCAGCAACTCCCGCTCGTACCAGCCGGCGATCTCGTCGTATGCCGCGTCCATGACACCATTGATCCCCGGTCCGCCCCCCGGTCCACCCCCTTTCGCCGGCAGCGTCACAGGAGCCCGAAATGCGGTCGTGGTCCCCGTGCGGGCGTGATATCCCTGGCCGCCGCACGGCAGGGTCGACGGGCTCTGACCTCGCTCCCGGCCGGCCACGCTCAGAACACGGCCTTCCCTTCACCGGGGCCGCCGGCGGCGGGCGAGATCGCGGCGACGGAGGCGCCCACGGCGTTCAGCGCAGCTCCTGGACGCGGACCATGGTGCCGGCGGGATCCCGGAAGGCACAGTCGCGCACCCCGAACGGCTGCTCGATCGGCTCCTGCATGACCTCCGCGCCACGGGACTCCGCCCGCGCGAAAAGACCGTCGAGGTCGTCGGTGGCCAGCAGGATGCCGGCGTAGGTGCCCTTGGCCATCATCTCGGAGATGGTGGTGCGCTCGGCATCGGTGATCCCCGGGTCGGCCGCCGGTGGTTGCAGGACGATGGACGTACCGGGCTGGCCGGCGGGACCGACCGTGATCCAGCGCATCCCGTCGTAGCCGACGTCGTCGCGCACCTCGAAACCGAGGACGTCGCGGTAGAAGACCAGGGACGCCTCCGGGTCGTCGTGCGGCAGGAAACTGGCGTGAATGGTGACGTTCATGCACGTCACCCTAAGCATGGCCGGCGGCGCACGCTTCTCGATTCCTGATCGCTCCGCCAGGTGAGCGCCCCGGCGCTGCAATCGTTCAGGGTGCCTGCGACAGGGCGAGGTCGACGACCGGCCGGTAGGCGGACAGGTGCTCCGGCGTCCACGCCGCGGGACCGGTCAGCGCTTCGTGGGTGACGATCCGGTAGATGAGCGCACGTATCATCATTTGTCCCCATTCGGGGAGATGTGCCCACCGTTCGGCCAGTGCGGGCGAGGCGCCGTACCAGCACAGCGCGTCCACGACCGCGACCGCCGCCGCCCAGGACGGCGGACGCCAGTAGACCGGCCAGTCGATGATCGCCGGTGGCAGGCCGTCCTCGAACAGCACGTTGCCGGGCAGGTCGCCGTGGACCGCCTGGGACGGAAGCTCCACCGGGCGCCGGGCCCGTACGAGCGGTTCGAGCAGCCCGGCTCCTCCGGACGGGCCGGGAAGCTCCTCCCACGCCACGCGGTCACCGTAGGACCAGGGATCCTCACGGACGTCCAGGAACGCGGGCCTGGGCAGGTGGGCGATCGCCTCGTGAAAGGCGGCACCGGTCCTCAGCACGTCGTCCTGCCTGCTCACGTCCGGCTCGCCCGGGACGAGCCGGGCCGCCTCCCATCCGTACGCCGTCCACGCGCCGTCGCACGCCCGCACGGGACGGGCCACGCGGAACGCCGGCGAGCCGGGCAGCGCGGACAGCACCTCAGCCCGCCACAACGTCTCCGGCAGGAACTCCACCTGCTTGACGACCAGGTCACCGACCCTCCAGGCGCCGCCCAGCCAGACCGGCCGCCCCTCGGCCCCGTACGCGTCGAGGACCTCTTCGGGAGGACCGGCAGGTGTCCCCTGGTCCGGCGCCGGGTCGCCGGAGGAACCGCTCGGTGTCGCCTCGGGGGACGGGTCCTGCTGGTGGCCGGTCACGAGGCGGTGGCCCAGGTCTCGACGCCGGCCTTGAGCTCGGCCTTCACCGCGTCGGGGGCGAAGGACGCGTCGATCGACGCGCGGGCCAGGCCGGCGAGGTCGTCGTCGGTGCAGCCGAAGGTGTCGCGCAGCCCGGCGTACTCGCCGGCCAGCGCCGTCTCCCCGTCGGTGTTGATCGTGACGACCAGCCCGGCCGCCCGCAGCCGTGGCAACGGGTGTTCGGGCGGCGACGGGACGAGCCCGAGCAGGACGTTGGACGTGGGGCAGACCTCCAGCGGGATCCCGCGTTCGCGCACCTCGGCCACGAGGCTCTCGTCGTCGAGGACCCGGATGCCGTGCCCGAGGCGCTCGGCGTGCCCCACGTCGAGGGCTTCGCGGATGCTGGCCGCGCCGGCCGACTCGCCCGCGTGGTGGACGAGGTGGAGGCCCGCGTCCCTGGCCGCGTCGAGCACCTCGGCGAACGGCGCCAGCGGGTGCCGCTCGTCGCCCGCCAGCCCCATGCCGATCACGTCGTCGTAGCGGGTGGCCAGTTCGTAGGTGCGCCACAGCCGCTTCACCGGCCGTCGCCTGGAGTGGTCGAGCAGCACCCGGCACTCGACGCCGTGGCGGGCCCGGCCCTCCCGCAGCCCGTCGAGCACCGCCTCCAGCGGCATCGCCGGTTCTCCCACCCGCTCCCCGTGGGAGGCGGCGGTGAAGGTCACCTCGGCGTAGCGGGTGCCCTGCGCGGCTTCGTCCTCGCAGAACTCCACCGCGAGGCGCCGGAAGTGCTCGGCCGTGCGCAGCAGCCCGCGCACCCGCGCCCGCTGGTCGGCGAACTCCCTGAAGTCGCGGAACATGCCGCCGTTCCCCGGCGTGCCGCCCAGGTCGCGAACGGTCTCCGGGCGGACTGTGCTTTCCAGGTGAACGTGCAAGTGGGCTTTGGGCAGCGTACGGACGTCTTTCACGCGCCACAGGGTAGGCGTGAGCGCCCCTCGCACGCACGTCGTTTTCCGGCCGTGCGCCTGCTAGAGGGCGTCGGCCGGCCGGGTGACGCGGATCTTCGACTGCTTGTGCGGCAGGCGTTCCCAGTCGTCCATGAATCTCGCCTGCAGTCCGTACTTGGACGCCAGCGCGATCAGGGTCTCGGTGCGGTAGTAGAAGTCCTCCCGCAGCACCTGGTGCTCCTTGCCTTCGGTGCGGTCGAAGGTGAAGTCGAACCATCCGCCGGGTTTCATGACCCGCCCGACGTGGGCGAAACACTCCTCGATCACGTCGAGCGGCGAGTGGGAGAAGACGCTGTGCGCGTGTACCACGTCGAAGTGCTCGTCGGGCAGGAACGCGAAGCGCAGGTCGCGTACGGGGGTCAGGTGCGGCAGCTTGTCGCCCAGCCCGTGCTCGGCGATGGTGTCCTGGGCCGCCATGAGGATGTCGGGCGAGATGTCGATGCCGTAGTAGTTGCCGGTGTGCAGGTAGCCGATGAACAGGTGACCGGCCCGGAGGTTGCCGCAGCCGATCTCCAGCATCCGGCACTCGGGCTTCAGCCCGTGCTCGACGAGGTAGTCGAACTGCATACGGCCCAGCGCCAGCCACCGTCGATGTGTGTGGGAGCCGACCGCGCCCTCGGGGTCTCGCGCGGTGTCGGACTTCATGACGGCACGGTAGTAGGCGACATGGTCGCGTGTACGCAGCCTGAACCAGGTGTCGCGGGCGAGCCGCCTCAGGTGGGGCAGAATCTTGCGCGGGTTCTTGAACGCGTACGTCACTTGGTGGACGAGGCTCGAACGGGAGCGTTTCACGCCTGGGAATCTAGGTCACTCACAGCGATATCCAAGGGGCTGTGGCGACAGTCTTGAGTTCCCGTTTGCGCAGCCTTTCTCTCCGCGGCTCTCGTGCGCCAGGTCGGACGGTCAGCTCAGGTAGTCGCGCAGCGCCAGCGAGCGGGACGGATGGCGCAGCTTGGACATCGTCTTGGCCTCGATCTGCCGGATGCGCTCCCTGGTCACGCCGTAGACGCGGCCGATCTCGTCGAGCGTGCGCGGCTTGCCGTCGGCCAGGCCGTAGCGCATGCTGATCACGCCCGCCTCGCGCTCGCTGAGCTGGTCGAGCAGGGCGTGCAGCTGCTGCTGGAGCAGGGTGAACGACACCGCGTCGGCCGGGGAGACGGCCTCGGTGTCCTCGATGAGGTCGCCGAACTCGCTGTCGCCCTCCTCCCCCAGCGGCGTGTGCAGCGAGATGGGCTCGCGGCCGTAGCCCTGGACCTCGATGACGCGGCTCACCTCGAGCTCGCTCTCCTTGGCGATCTCCTCGGGCGTGGGTTCGCGGCCGAGGTCGCTCTGCAGGCGCCGCTGCACCCGCGCCACCTTGTTGATCAGCTCCACCATGTGCACCGGGATGCGGATCGTGCGGGCCTGGTCGGCCATGGCGCGGGTGATCGCCTGCTTGATCCACCACGTGGCGTAGGTGGAGAACTTGTAGCCGAGCCGGTAGTCGAACTTCTCGATCGTGCGGATCAGGCCGAGGTTGCCCTCCTGGATCAGGTCGAGGAAGAGCATGCCGCGGCCGGTGTAGCGCTTGGCGATGGACACGACCAGCCGCAGGTTGGCCTCCAGCATGCGCTGCTTCGCCCGCATGCCGTCGTCGGCGATCCACTCCAGATCGGCGCGGAGCTCGGCGGGAAGGCCGGGCTCGGTGTCGAGCCGCTCTCTGGCGAACAGCCCGGCCTCGATGCGCTTGGCCAGCTCGATCTCCTGCTCGGCGGTGAGCAGTGGCACCCGCCCGATCTCCTTCAGGTAGGTCTTGACCGAGTCGGCGCCGAGGGCGGTGCCACCGTCAGGGACGCCTTCGTCCAGCTCGAGAACCTCTGCTGCTTGGGACAAAACACTCTCCTCGCTCGCGTTGGGCAGGATGGACGGCAACCCAAACTTAGGCCGCGCCCAACATTAGGTTCATACTTCTTTTGGGTCAACCTAAATGTGGGTCCAACCTAAAAATCTGTGGGAGACTGCGGCTATGAGCATCGACACCTTGGGTTTGAGGGAACAGAAGAAGCGCGAGACCAGGCAGGCCATCTCTGACCACGCTACCCAACTGTTCCTGAAACGTGGCTTCGACCGCACGACGATCGCCGACATCGCCGGCGCCGCCAGGGTGGCCAAGATGACCGTCACGAATTACTTCCCCCGTAAAGAGGATCTAGCCCTGGACCACCACGAGGCGTTCGCGGCGGGCCTGGCCGAGGCGGTCGCCCGGCGCCCACCTGGGGAGTCGGCGCTGGGCGCGGTACGTCGAGCATATGCGCAGGCGCTGGAGCAGCGTGACCCCGTCATCGGCTTCACCGGGCGCGACTTCGCCCGGATGATCGCCGACAGCCCGACCCTCGTCGCCCGGCTGCGCGACCTGCACGGCCAACGGGAAGAGGCCCTCGCCAGGCTGCTCGCCGCCGAGTGCGGGGAAAGCTCGGCCGAGGACGACGCCGAAGGCCGCGCGGTCGTCGCGCGGGCGGTCGCGGCGCAGCTGGCGGCGGCCGACCGGCTGCTCTTCCGCGAGTTGCAGAGCCGCGTGCTGGCCGGGCAGGACGAGGACGCGGTCGCCGCGGCGCTCGCCCAGGCCGCGCGGCGCGTCTTCGACCTCCTCGAACCCGCGATCGGCGGCTACGCCGTCCGCTGAGCGCGCGGCCCCTCCTGGCGGACGGAGTGCGGGCGCCATGCCCGCCATCCGAGCCGCGCATGCTAGTTTTACCTTCCCGGCCGGAGGTTGCTCCCGGCCGGAAGCTGCTTGTATGACTTGTCTTCATGCGACCGTGCGGCCCGTCTGCGCCGCCGACCATCCCGCCCTCGAACGGCTCTGGCTGATGTTCCGCCACGACATGGCGGAGTTCCAGGGCGGGCTGCCCAGCCCCGACGCCACCTACCACAGCGGACGGCTGCGTTCGGCGATCGAGGACGACGACTGGGCGGCCTACCTGTTCACCAGCGGCGACCGTCCGCTCGGGTTCGCTCTGGTGCGCGCGCTGTCCGGCCCCGCCCGGGTGTTGAACAGCTTCTTCGTGGTGCGCGGCGCGCGCCGTTCCGGGATCGGGACGACCGTCGTACGCGAGGTGATCTCACGGCACCCCGGCCCCTGGGAGATCGCCTTCCAGGACGCCAACGCGGCGGCCGCCGCGTTCTGGCGGCGCGTCGCCACCCACGCCGCCGGCGACGCCTGGACCGAGGAACGCCGGCCCGTCCCGGCCCGGCCCGACGCTCCACCCGACGTGTGGATCTCCTTCACCACCGCCCGCTGACCTCTGGCGCGACGCCCGCCGGCCGGTGAGCGTGACGGCGGATCGGCGACAGTGCTCCCGCGTAGGTGACGCTCCCCTGTTCGGCGCCGGCGAACGCCATCAGACGGGTTGCCTCGTCGGCGAGCTCCCCCATCACGTCGTCGGCCAGCGGGTGGAAGGGCTCGACCGTCAGCACGCCGTTCTTGAGGGCCCACATGCCGCCCACGGTCCCCTTGACCAGGAAGGTGGGGTGGACGACGGCGCCCACGCACACGGCCTTCTGCTGCTCGGCGGTCATCATGCGGCGGCGGTCGTCGAAGGCGACGACGAGGTTGTCGAACCACGGCAGGAACCGTACGGGCGCGGGCACGTCCTCCGCGGCGAGCGGGGCGTCGGGAAGGTCGTAGAGGACGCGGCCGTCGGTGTCCTGATAGGTCCGCAGCGACGGCATCGCCTCCACGACCTCCTTCAGCCGCGTCAGCCCCGACCACCGCTGCACGTCCCGTACGCTCGCCGGCCCGTACGCCGCCAGATAGCGCGCCACCAGCCGCTCCACGGGCGGCGCCGTCTCCAGCGGCCGGCCCAGCCACTCCTCGGCCAGCCTGAACGGCGTGGCGCCGCGCCGCCCCCAGATCCCGTTGGGCGGCGTGTGCACGATCGGCACCATCGCCTGCGCCGACCAGCCCAGGGCCGTCGGGTCGGCCTCGGGCCAGCGCCGCAGCAGCAGGTCGCGGAGCTGGGGACGGGTGAGCGTGCGCCCGGCCAGGTGCTCGCGGGTGAGCTCCGCCAGCTCCTCCAGATCCACCCCCTGGGTCGCGCGTCCGAAGGAGGCCTGCCTGGCCCGGGTGAGGATCACCTGGGTCAGCGGGCGGATCCAGGCGTAGTCGCCCGCCAGCGCCAGGTGCTGGGTGCCGCGCAGCAGCGATCCCCGCACCACCTGCCTGCCGTACAGCAGGCAGGACAGGTCGTCCTGGGTGAAGGCGGCCAGGCGCGTCCACAATCCGAGGTACGGCGCGTCGATCTCCTGCCCCTGCACCGCGACGAGCCGTTCGATGGCCTCGGCCGGCGACAGGGCGGCCCGGCGGAGCAGGAGCTGGCGGTCGAGCGTGGTGCGGTTGAGCACCCGGCGGTTCAGGATCATGGGCCGACCGTAGGCGCTATTGCGGCACGTCTGCTTCCGCGTTGCGCAGCTCGCTGAGGGCGTCGCGCAGGTGCCCGGCGAGTTCCCAGGCGTCGGGCACCATCGCGCGGTCGGTGATGACGCCGATGTCGAGTGAGCCGTCGTAGGAGAAGGCGGTGATGTTGACGCCGCCGCTCACGTCCGAGATGACCGAAACCGGATAGTGGTGCAGCAGCCGGGCGCCGCACACGTACAGGGGGAACTGCGGTCCCGGCACGTTGGAGACGATCAGGTTGATCGGCGGGGCGGCCTGTCCGAGCAGCGCGAACGCCGAGCGTGAGGCCAGTCCCATGAGCGCGGCGGGCATCGACTCGCTGAACTCGCGCAGCCACCGCGCGGACGCCGGCGAGAAGCGGTCCTTGAGCCGCCGCATGGCCTGCCGTACGTGCTGCAGCCGCTCGGCGGGGTCGGCGACGTGCACGGCCAGCGGGGCCGTCATGATCGTCACCTGGTTGCCCGGCCCCTCGGCGCCCGCGTCCCGCAGCGAGAACGGCACCCCCGCCACCAGCGGCTGGGCGGGGACGCCTCCGTGCGCGGCCAGCCACCTGCGCAGCGCTCCCGCGCACACGGCCATGACCACGTCGTTGACGGTGACGCCGAACGCCTTGCGCACCCTCTTGAGCTCGTCCAACGGCAGCGACACGTACGCGAAGCGCCGGTGCTCCGACACGGGACCGCTGAAGGGGGTCCTGGGCGCGGGCAACGTCGGCAGGTCGGGGACCTGCCGGGCGCCGGCCAGCGTACGGGCCAGCCCGGAGACGAACCGGGCGCCGGGCAGGGAGGACACGACGGGGATCTCGTCCAGGTAGGGGACGGCCATGGACGCGAACCGCACGGCGTGGGCGGGGTTGCCGGCCAGCCTGGCCAGGCCGCGCACCAGCATCTCCGCCTGCCCGGGAGGCGGGGAGTCGCGTTCGGGCTCGGCCTCGGGCGGCGGCGCGGGCCGGGGGCCGGTGTCGAGCAGCGCGGCCAGCACGTCGGCGCCGCCCACGCCGTCCACGGCCGCGTGATGGATCTTGGTGTAGAGGCCCATGCGGCCGCCGGCCAGCCCGTGGACGAGGTAGATCTCCCACAGCGGCCGGCGCCGGTCGAGGCGGCGGGCGTGCAGCCGCGAGACCTGCTCGGCGAGCTGCCGCTCGTCGCCCGGGGGTGGCAGGCCGATCTCGCGCACGTGGTAGTCGAGGTCGAGGTCGTCCTCCTGGATCCAGTACGGGTGGTCGAGCCCGAGCGGCACCGGGGCCAGCTTGCGGCGCAGCGCGGGCACGTACGGGAGCCGCTGTTCGAGAAGGTCCTGCAGGTCGGCGCGGTTCAGGTCGCCGTCGAGGATGGCCAGTCCCGCGATGTTGGCGACGTTGGTGGCCGTCTCGAAGTGGAGGAACTGCGCGTCCAGGGCGGTCAGCTGGGGCATCCGTCACACCTCCGCCCGGACCGGTGCCTCGGCACGCCGTCCGGCTCCCTTCCCATGAGCTCCGCGAACCTCCCGTGCTCCCGCTCCCTACCCGGCGTGACCCGCTTGAGGCCCCACCCGCACGTCGGTGCGTTCTTCGCATGACAGGGCAAGAAGGTGCTGGCGCGTCGGCACGGCACGATTGAGGCCTCCGAGGATGAGCATCTACATACCATGCCTTTCCCTATTAATACGGTACGCGCCACCTATCCCGCACTCTCCGACGGCTACGCCTATCTTGACGGAGCCGCAGGCACGCAAACGCCGCAATCGGTGATCGACGCCATCTCCACCGCATACCGGACCGGGATCGGCAACGTCGGCGGCGCCTTCCCGGCCAGCCACCGCTCCGACGCCATCGTCGCCGCCTGCCGCGCCGCGCTGGCCGACCTGGTCGGCGGCCACCCGGACGGCGTCATCCTCGGCCCGAACATGACCACGCTCACCTACCGCCTGGCCAGAGCCATCGCCGGCCCCGGCGACGAGGTCGTGCTGTCCAGACTCGACCACGACGCCAACGTGCGCCCCTGGGCCCAGACCGGCGCCACCGTACGCTGGGCCGAGGTGGACCCGGTCACCGGGGAGCTGCCGGTCGAGCAGTACGAGAGCCTCATCGGCGAGCGCACCAAGGTCGTGGCGGTGACGGCGGCCAGCAACATCCTCGGCACCCGCCCCGACGTGGCCGCCATCGCGGAGCTGGCGCACCGGGCGGGCGCGCTGACGTACGTTGACGGCGTGCACGCCACCCCGCACGGCCCCGTGGACATGCGCGCGATGGGCGCCGACTTCTACGCCACCAGCGCGTACAAGTGGTCGGGCCCGCACGTCGGCGCCGTGGTGGCCGACCCGGCGCTGCTGGAGAGCATCAGACCGGACAAGCTGGCCTCCGCGCCCGACACGGTGCCGGAGCGGTTCGAGACGGGCACGGCCGCGTTCGCCGACCTGGACGGGGTGACCGCGGCCGTGGACCACATGGCCGCCATGGTCCCCGGCACGGGCAGCCGCCGCGAGCGCCTGCTCACCTCGATGGCCGCGGCCGAGGAGCACGAGCTGGCCCTGTTCCAGGTGCTGATCGAGGGGCTGGAGACGATGCCGCACGTCACGGTGTACGGCAAGCCCGCCAGGCGCACCGCCACCGCCTACTTCAACGTGGCCGGGCACACCCCGCGACGAGTGGCCGAGCACCTGGCCAAACTCGGCGTGAACGTCTGGAACGGCCACAACTACGCCTGGGAGCTGACCGGCGTGCTCGGCATCCGCGACTCGGGCGGCGCGGTGCGGGCGGGCCTGGTGCACTACAACGACCGCTCCGACGTCGACCGGCTGCTCGAAGGGGTGGCCAGGCTGGAATGAACCGGGGCTCATCCGTGCTGTGAGAGACGCAGTCTTCGATGGAAAGAGGCGTTTCCCATGTCCCGGCAGGCCGTCGCCGCCCGGCTGATCGTTCAGGCTCTGGAGGCGGAAGGCGTCGAATACGTCTTCGGCATCCCCGGCGAGGAGAACATCCACTTCGTCGACGCCCTCCACGACTCGTCCATCCGTTACGTCCTCGTACGTCACGAGCAGGCCGCGGCGTTCATGGCGGAGATCTACGGCAGGCTGACCAGCAAGCCCGGCGTGGCGTCGGCCACGCTCGGCCCCGGCGCGATCAACCTGCAGCTCGGCGTGGCCGACGCCACCACCAACAGCACGCCGGTGGTGGCGATCACCGCCCAGGTGGGCCTCGACCGCATCTACAAGGAGTCGCACCAGGTGGTCGACCTGGTCTCGCTGTTCAGGCCGATCACCAAGTGGGCCGAGCTGGCGCCGTCACCGCAGGCGCTGCCCGAGATGATCCGCAAGGCGTTCAAGACCGCGCGGACCGAGCGGCCCGGCGCCGTCTACCTGGCGATCCCCGAGGACGTCGAGTCGGCGCCGATCCCCGAGGGGCTGGCGCCGCTCCCGGTCAACGTCGTACGCCCGCAGGACCCCTCGGCCTCCCAGATCGCCCGCGCCGCCGAGGTGCTGGAGGGCGCCCGCAGGCCCGTCGTGCTGGCCGGCCACGGCGCGACCAGGGCGGGCGCCTCGCAGGCGCTGGTGCGCTTCTCCGAACGGCTCGGGCTGCCGGTGGCGACCACGTTCAACGGCAAGGGTGTCTTCCCCGACGACCACCGGCACGCGCTGGGCGCGGTGGGGTTCATGCGCCACGACTACGTGAACTTCGGCTTCGATGAGGCCGACGTGCTCATCAGCGTCGGGTACGAGCTGCAGGAGTTCGACCCCGTCAAGATCAACCCGTTGCGCGACAAGGAGATCATCCACATTCACCGGTTCCCGGCCGAGGTGGACGACCACTACCCCGTGGCGGTCGGGGTGCACGGCGACGTCTCACGCTCGCTGGACGCGCTCGGCGACGCGGTACAACGCCGGTTCGAGACGAACGGCACCGGCGAGAAGATTCGCAGCATGCTCGCCGAGGAGCTCGCGCAGGGGCGTTCCGAGAGTGCATTCCCGCTGTCCCCGCGCCGGATCGTGGCCGACATCCGCGAGGCCATGGGCCGCGACGACATCGTGCTGGCCGACACCGGCGCGGTGAAGATGTGGATGGCCCGCATGTACCCGACCTACGAGCCCAACACGATGCTGGTCTCCAACGGGCTGTCGTCCATGGGCTTCGCGGTGCCGGGCGCGCTGGCGGCCAAGCTGGCCCGTCCCGAGCGCAGGGTGCTGGCGGCGACCGGCGACGGGGCGTTCCTGATGAACTCCCAGGAGCTGGAGACCGCCGTGCGGGAGCGGATCCCGTTCGTGGTGCTGGTGTGGGTGGACGACGCCTACGGGCTGATCGAGTGGAAGATGGATCTGGAGCTCGGGCGCGACTCCCATGTCGCGTTCGGCAACCCCGACTTCGTCGCCTACGCCGAGAGCTTCGGAGCCCGCGGCTACCGCGTGACCAGCGCCGCCGAGCTGCTGCCCACGCTGCGCAAGGCGCTGGCCGACGACGTCGTGTCGGTGATCGCGGCGCCCGTCGACTACGCGGCCAACCTGCAGCTGACCGACAAGCTGGGTGAGCTCACCGGCCCCTTCTGAGGGCCCACGACGCCACCTGGGACGGGTCGCGGGGCCGTAAGATCGGCCCGGTGAGCCTGCCCGCCGTGTCCGAAGCCGCCGCGCCGCCGGTCGAGCCGGCGCGCGACCCCTACCATGTCTATCTCGACTCGCTCACCAGCCCCGAGTCGCGCCGGACCATGCGCGGCTGCCTCGACCGGCTGGCCCGGCTGCTCACCGGCGACGACAGCGCCACGGGCGCGGGCCAGCCGTGGCACCTGCTGCGTTACGAGCACACTGTCCGCATCCGCACGATGCTCACCGACCAGGGCTGGTCGGCGGCGTACGTCAACAAGCACCTGGTGGCGTTGCGACGGGTGCTGAAGGAGGCCTGGCGGCTCGGGCAGACCAGCGCCGAAGACTTCGCCCGCGCCTCCGACCTCGCCCCCGTACGCCAGAGCCGCCTGCCCACGGGCCACCACGTGCCGCCCGAAGTGGTCGGGGCGGCCCTGTCGGCATGCGACGACTCCCCCGCCGGGGTGCGCGACGCGGCGCTGATCGCCGTCCTTTACTCCACCGGCTGCCGCCGGGCCGAGCTGTCCGGTCTGGCCCTCGCTGACTACGATCCCGGCGCCCGGTCGCTGCGGGTGCGCGGCAAACGCGACAAGGAACGGCTGGTCTATCTGACGGCGGAGGCGATCGGGCTGGTCGAGCGGTGGCTCGCGATCCGCGGCACCGCTCCAGGCGCGCTGTTCAGCCCGATCAGCAAGTACGGCACCTTGCGGCGGCGCGACGGCCGGCCGGTGCGGCTGACCGGGCAGGGCATCGCCGACATCCTGACCCGCCGCTTCGGGGAGGCGGGCGCGTCCCGGCGCACGGCCCACGATTTCCGCCGTACGTTCATCGGCGAGCTGCTGGACGCCGGGGTGGACCTGGCGACGGCCCAGGCACTGGTGGGCCACTCCTCCCCCGCCACGACGGCCCGCTACGACCGCCGCCCGGAGAAGACCCGCCGCGACGCCGTTGACCGCCTTCGCCTGCCCCCCGCCCGCCCGCTCGGCTGACCGGCGGCCCGCGCGACCGTGGGCGGGGTCAGCCGGCCAGGCCGGGCAGGACACCGGTGTGGTGGAGGCGGTCGCGGGCGGCCGTGATGGCCTCGCCGGTCGTGCGGAAGACCTGGCCGGCGCGGGTCAGGCGGCCGGCCACCCCGATTGCCTCCAGCGGCTGGTGGTGCCGGTCGGGGATGCCGGAGACGTACACCATGATGCCGCGGCGCTCGAGCTGTTCGATGGCGTCGGCGAGGGCGAGCGCCCCGCTGGCGTCGATGGTGGTGACGCGGGACATGCGCAGCACCACCACGGACACGCCGCTCACCTCGGAGAGGGCCAGCAGGAAGCGGTGGGCCGCCGCGAAGAACAGCGGCCCGTCGAGGCGGTAGGTGACGATGTGCTCGGTGAGCAGGGCGTGCTCGTCCACGGGGTGCAGGTCGCGGCGGAGCGGCTCCTGGTGCAGGCGCGCGTTCCTGG
This sequence comes from Nonomuraea sp. K271, assembly GCF_009908215.1. Lineage (NCBI taxonomy): Bacteria > Bacillati > Actinomycetota > Actinomycetes > Streptosporangiales > Streptosporangiaceae > Nonomuraea > Nonomuraea sp. K271. The sequence goes on from NZ_JAAAHR010000011.1 coordinate 65,794, forward strand.
CGACGGCCCGCAGGGCCAGCGCCCCGGCCACGACCAGGCCGAGGACGACGGCCACCACCAGGTCGAGCGCGAGCGTGGCGACGGCGGTCAGCACGAGGACCACGGCGTCGCCGCGGGTGGAGCGGACCATGGCCCTGAGCGCCCCGACCTCCACCATGCGGATCGCCGTGGCGACCAGCACGCCGGCCAGCGCGGCCAGCGGGATGCCCGACACGAGCCCGGCCGCGCAGTAGACGATGAGGGCGAGGACGGCCGCGTGCGCCAGCGCCGCCAGCCGCGACCGGGCGCCCGCCCGGACGTTGACCACGGTGCGGGCGATCGCGCCCGTGGCGGGGATCCCGCCGAACAGCGGGGCGACGAGGTTGGCCAGGCCCTGGCCGAACAGCTCCCTGTCGGGGTCGTGCCGGTGGGCGCCGCTCATGCCGTCGGCGACGGCGGCCGACAGCAGGGTCGACAGCGCCGCCAGGGCGGCCACCGCGACGGCGGGCGCGACGAGGGACGGCAGCGTCCCGGGGTCGAGGAACTCCAGCGACGGCGCGGGCAGCCCGGCCGGCAGGTCGCCGATCCTGGCCAGCGGCAGCTCGGCCAGCTCGGCGACGACGGTGGCGGCGGCCACGGCCGGCAGCGAGAACGGCACGGCGGGCCGCAGGCTCGCGCCCACGATGAGCACCGCGGCGACCGCCACGGTGACGCACATGGCCCACCAGTGAGGTTCCGCGAGGAACTGCGCCAGGGCCTGCCAGGCGACGACGACGACGGTCTCACCGCCCTCGGCGGGCACGCCGAGGGCGTGGGGGATCTGCTGCAGGCCGATGACGAGGGCGATGCCGACGGTGAAACCCGCCACGACGGGGGCGGGCACGAGGGCGATGTACCTGCCCGCACGCGACAGGGCCAAGGCGATCAGCAGCACGCCGGACATCAGGCCGACCGTCAGCACGCCTGGCATGCCGTACGCGTGAATGATCGGCACGAGCACCACCGTCATCGCCCCGGTCGGCCCGGTCACCTGCACGCCGGACCCGCCGAACAGCGCGGCCAGCCCTCCGGCGACCACGGCGGTGGCCAGGCCCGCCGCCGCGCCGGCTCCTGAGGAGATGCCGAACCCGAGCGCCAGCGGCAGCGCCACGATGGCCACCGTGAGGCCGGCGAGCAGATCACGACGGGGGCTGCGGCCCATGGCGGCCAGCGCGGCGCGCTCGGGCAGGACGGAACGCGCCCGCGCCCATCCGCGGGACCACACTCCGCCGGTCACCGACCGTCACCGTCCGACCTGTTTCCGTAGCCGACGATGGGCAGGGGGAATCCGCTCACAGATCAGTCCTTTCAGGTAAGACCCCCGCTCGCGACATCCCGCATCGCCTCGACGCCGCACAAGGTCAAGGGGCGGTCATGATATCTACCAGAAACCATTCTCACCTGCGAGGACGTCAGCGTTCTTGCGGAATTCGCCGGGCGTCAAACCATGCCATTGCTTGAAAGCCAGGTGAAATCCAACCGTCGACTGATAGCCGACGCGCCGCGCGATCCGGCTGTGCGGGAGGGCGCTCCCGGCGAGCAGCCGCGCGGCCGCCTGCATCCTGCGGGCGGCCAGGTGCCGCATCGGCGCCTCGCCGGCGAGGTCGCGGAAGGCCGCCGCGAACGCCGAGCGCGACAAGCCCGACTCCTCGGCCAGCGGCTCCACCGTCCACGGCTGCGCGCGGTAGAGCGGGGACGCGGCGGCCGCGTCGTAGTGCAGCCCGCCGCACAGCACGGCGCTCAGCGGTCCGGGGCCGTCGATCGACACCCGGCGCATCAGGCCCGGCTCCCGCCCGGGGAGCCGCGTGTCCAGCGGTACGGCCGGACTGCCCGGCGCTTCGCCCAGCCGGTGCCCGGCGCCGTGCGGGAAGACGGCCCGTCCACGCCCCACGGCGCGCGGGCCGTCCAGCGGCTCCTGAACACCCCGCGCAGGCGGAGCGGCCCCAGCATCCTCCAGCTCTGCCGAAAGGTGACCGTTCCGGTTCACCGGCTCGACAGAGCCTCCTCTCCGAGGTGTGATGTGGTTCAGGCCTCGGAGAGGAGGCAGCGCAGTGACCGCTCCCCCTGACCCGCCCCACGGCGACGGACCCCCTGCCGGATGGTCCCAGCCGCCGCCCTACCCACAGCCGCCCCAGCAGCGGCGGCCGACCGACCAGGTGCTGTCGATCATCGGCTTCGTCTGCGCCGCGGTGGCCGTGCTGTTCATCCCGATCGTGTTCGGCCTGGCCGGCATCGTGCTGGGCATCGTCGGGCACTCGCGCGGCGAGTCCCTGGGCAAGTGGGCCGCCGTCGCCGGCGGAGTGGGGATGATCGTCGGCTTCGTGCTCGGCTACCTGGTCGTGAGCGGCTCGTACGCCTGACGCCGGCGACGTCCCCTGCCCCTCGGCCGCGGTCCCGCGCGCCTCACACGCGCCGTGAGATCCTGGTGGCGTGCTGTCGCCCATTGACGTGCTGCGCGAGCAGATCATCGCCCATCTGGCCGCCTTCGACCGCAGGCAGGTGCCGCCGGTCGGCGGGGTGCGCAGGGCCGCCGTCACCGTGTGCGTGCTGGAGGACGCCGAGCGCCACCCGTACACGATCCTGATCAGGCGGGCGCCGCACGGCCGCAACCCCGGGCAGTGGGCACTGCCCGGCGGGCGGCTCGACGACGGCGAGCGGCCGGTGGACGCGGCGCTGCGCGAACTGGCCGAGGAGACCGGCGTCACCGGGGTCGAGGTGGCCGGGCTGCTCGACGACTTCGTCACCGACTCCGGGTTCGTGATCACGCCGGTGGTGGCCTTCGGCGGGCGGCAGGAGCCGGTGGCCGACCCCCGCGAGGTGGCCTCTGTGCACGCGGTGCCGCTGGAGCGATTCCTGGCGCCGGGGGTGCCGCGTTGGAAGGGCAGGCTGCTGCAGATGCCGCTGGGCCCCTCGATCGTGATCCACGCGCCGACCGGTGCGATTTTGTGGCAGTTCGCCGAGGTGGCGCTGCGTGGCCGTGAACAGCGGGTCTTCGACGTTGCGCAACCACACTGGACCCGAACGTGACCGATTCTTTGGGGCGTATGGAATATGCGGCGCCGGATGTCCGTTAGCATCGAAAGGCCGATGTGGTCTGTGTCCCCCGGGCCGCAAATTACCGCCTTCACGGAATACCGTTCGGCTGGAGCCGTGTTGTGCATCTCGCCGAGGAGGCGACCGCCACATCGGCCTTAACAGCTTTTCCAGGCGTCCCGCCCACCGGCGGGGCGCCTGCTTTATGGTGGGGTGGCTGACCGCCCGATGATCGCAGGAGAGCTCGTTGCTGTACGAAGTGGTCAAGTTCGCCGCCGCGCCACTGGCACACGCGATGTGCAGGCCGCATGTCACCGGCGCGGCGCACGTGCCGAGGAGCGGGCCCGCGATCCTGGCCGCCAACCACCTGTCGGTGCTCGACTCGTTCCTGCTGCCCGCGCTGCTGCCGCGGCACGTGACGTTCACCGCCAAGAACGAATACTTCGACGGCAACCCGGTCTCAGGATTCTTCATGCGGCTGGGCGGGAGCCTGCCGATCGACCGCGAGAGCGCGCACGCCGCCCAGGTCATGCTCGACGAGGCCGCCGCGCTGCTGGAGCGGGGAGAGCTGTTCGGCATCCATCCCGAGGGCACCCGCTCCCCCGACGGCCGCCTCTACCGCGGCAAGGTCGGCGTGGCCTGGCTGACGCTCAAGACGGGCGCCCCCGTGCTGCCCGTGGCGCTCAGCGGCACCGAGAGGGTGCTGCCGCCCGGGACCTCGGTGCCGAGGCCGGCGCGGATCGGCATCGCCATCGGGGCGCCCATGCGCTTCGACGGCGACCACACCAAAGCACGTGACCGCCGCCGGGTGACCGATGAGATCATGGCGGCCATCCAGAAGTTGTCGGGGCAGGAATACGTGCCGGCGTACGCGTCGAGCCTCAAGGCCGCCGCCAACGGCACACCATGAGCCGGACCGTCCGGCATCGAAACCAGGGGGCTGACCAGTGGCGCGAGGTCGTAAGATCGCGATCGTGTCCGTCGCCGCCGTCCTCGCGGTGGGGGCCGCGGGCGGGGGCGCCTACTACGTGCTGCATACCAGGGGCACGCCCGCCGAGACGGCGCAGCGCTTCGCCGCCGCCTGGCAGGCGGGCGACAAGGCCGCCATGGCGGCCGAACTGGCCGCGCCGCAGCAGTTCAGCGCGTACGACCAGCAGCGCAAGGCACTCGCCGTCGAGTCGACGGTCATCCGGCTCGGCCCTGTCACCGAGGGCGACGACCAGGCCAGCGCCCCCTACACCGCGACCCTGACGTTGAAGGACGTCGGCACCTGGGTCTACGAAGGCAAGATCGACCTCAAGGTGGCCGACCGCACCTGGAAGGTCGACTGGAAGCCCTCCACGCTGCACCCCTCGATGACCGAGGGGGCGACGTTCGAGCTGGAGACCCACTGGCCCGAGCGCGCCGGGATCACCGACGCCGAGGGAGGGCGCATCGACACCGGCACCGTCGGCGGTTCGGTGCAGCAGCTCGTCGGCTACCTCGACAAGGCCACCAAGAAGGACGTCGCCAAGCTCGGCTCCGCCTACCAACCCGGGCAGACCATCGGGCACCACGGCCTGCAGCGCACGTTCCAGAAGCAGCTGGCCGGCACGCCGTCCACGGAGATCCTGCTCGGCGGCAAGACCCTGGAGACCATCGAGGGCAAGGAAGGCAAGCCCGTACGCACGACGCTCGACCCCAAGGTGCAGGACGCCGCCGTCGACGCGGTCAAGGACATCAAGAAGCCGGCGTCGATGGTGGCGATCAAGCCGTCGAGCGGCGAGATCCTGTCCGTCGTCAACAACAAGGGCGGCTTCAACCGGGCGCTGGACGGCCGCTACGCGCCCGGCTCGACCTTCAAGGCGGTCACCGCGATCGGGCTGCTGGCGGCCGGCGTGTCGGCGCAGGACAAGGTGACCTGCCCGAAATACGCGACCGTAGGCGGGCTGAAGATCCGTAACTCCGACGAGGCGGAGTTCGGGTCGGTGTCGTTCCTCGACTCGTTCGCCCACTCGTGCAACACCACGTTCGCGCCGCTGGCCCAGCGGGAACTGGGCTCCGACAAGCTGCTCAAGGCGGCCGAGTCCGTCGGCTTCAACCAGCCGCTCAACATCGGCGTGCCCGCCACCCAGGCCAGCTTCCCCAAGGCCGAGTCCGACGCCGAACTGGCCGCGGAGTCGTTCGGGCAGGGCAGGATCACCGCGAGCCCGCTGTCGATGGCGTCGGTGGCCGCCGCCCTCGCCGACGGCACGTGGCGGCCACCGACGCTGGTGCCCGAGCTCAAGCAGAAGGTCTCCGAACGGAAGCTGCCCGAGGGCGTCAAGGACCCCATGCACGAGATGATGTCCGCCGTGGTCACCAAGGGCACCGCGAAGGCGGCCGGGCTCCCCGCGGGCACGCACGGCAAGACCGGCACCGCCGAATACGGCACCGGGGAGAAGCTCGACAGCCACGCCTGGTTCATCGGGTTCAAGGACGACGTGGCGTTCGCGGTGGTCGTGGAGGGCGGTGGCGGCGGCGGGGCGGTGGCCGCCCCGGTGGCGGCCACCTTCCTCAAGGGCCTCTGAACTCACGAGCTCGCGTGCCTCACGGGCTCGCGGACCCCACGAACGTCGGGCCTCGCGGACGTGCGGGGGTTGCGGACGTGCGGGGAGGCGGGATTGAGGGTTTGCGGGGTTGCTGGACTCAAGCGAGGAACGCGCGGATCTCGGGGGCCACGCGCTCCGGCCGCCCACGCCGGGCGGTGTTGGCGGTGGCGCTGTGGCCGAGGCCCGCCATCTCCACCCGCCGGGCGCGCGGCAGCACCCGTTGCAGCGCGTCGAGCGCCGTACGCAGGTAGGCGGGGCTCTTGCCGCCGCCGAGCAGCAGCACCTCGGCCCCCACCGACCTGTAAGCGAAAGGATCGCCGGCCGTGGCCGTCTCCGCCACCACCTGAACGTCGTGGTGCAGCGTCGGGGCCAGTTCGCTGAACGTCGGCTCCCCGTCCGCCCCGGCCTTCTCCTGCCCCTTCTGCGCCACGACGGTGAGCCCCTCCAGCAGGAACCGCGGCATCCTCATGACGATCGACGGCCCCATGCGGGTGGCCCGCATGGCAGTGACCAGCGCCGCCGTCGTGTCACCCGCGGCGAGCTCGCGGTCGAAGCGGGACAGCCAGTCCGTCGGGTTGGAGCCGGCGATGTCCAGCGGGGGTTGGAAGAGCACGATCTTGTCGAGGGCGGTGCCGGTGAGGGCGGTGCGCAGCGTGATGATGGCGCCCGAACTGATGCCGACGGCGTAGCGGGCGCCGGTCGCCGCGAGCAGGGCGTCGAGGTCCTCGACCTCCCGCTCGACGCTGTACGCGCAGCCGTACGGGCCGCTTCCGCCGCGCCCGCGACGGTCGGGCAGGTAGCAGGTGAAGTCGTCCGACAGTGCCTGGGCCAGCTCGATCTGGCTGCGCCCGACCTGCATGGCTCCGTGCACGAACACCAGGCCAGGGCCGCGGCCGAGCCGGAGGTAGCCGATCGTGGTGCCGTCCTTGGACGTCACGTCGCCGATGGTGGTGCCGAGTGTCGTCATGCTGGGCTCCCATGGTGGGTTCGGTCCATGAAGGGAGCCCGGCTATTGTTGCGAGTGCCATCTCGTGGCCGGGGTCCGCTTCGCGGCTCTGCGGTGCGAGGTCTCCCGGCGGCGGTGCTGCAACACCGCCGCCGGTTCTTTCGTGGTACGTCCCCCGTGCTCGCCGGCGCGGGCCCGGGGTCGCTCGTGGTGCGCCCGCGGCTTCGGTCGCCGCGGTGCGGGTTGTTCAGTCGGTGCGGCCCCTCTCGGCGAGCTCCGCCACGTCGGCGGGCACCTGGCCGGTCCGGTGATAGGCCCGCCACTGCTCCACGCCGGGGAACGTGCCCGCCTCCAGTTCCGCCAGCAGCGCGCGCACCCAGCGGGCCTGGGCCTCGCGCATCGCCAGCGCGTACGCCGACTCCAGGAGGAAGAGCCGGGGCAGCTCGTCACGCTGGCGTTCCAGCGCCCGCCGGTCGTCGCCGATCTGGTGTTCCAGTCGGTCGAGCCGTTGCCGCAGCAGCGCCGTGACCTCCTCGGGCCCGAGGCCGCCCATCACCGACAGCCCGGCCTCGAACGCCGACGGCTCCCGCCCGGGGTCGGACAGCAGCTCGCGGGTCCAGTCGCCGGCCTCCTGACGGCCGGCGTCGGTGACGCGGTAGACCGTGCGCTCCGGCCTGGCGCCCTGCCGTGCGCTCTCCACGACCTCCAGCAGGCCGTGTTTCTCCAGGTTGCGGACCACGGTGTAGAGGGAACCCCATTTGATCGGCATGTCCTGGTCCTTGCCGCGCGCCCGCAGGACCGAGGCCATCTCGTACGGGTGCATCGGCCGGTCAACGACCGCGGTCAGCACGGCGAGCGCCAGGAGGTTGCCGACACGTCGCCGCTTCGCCATCCCGCCTCCTTACTCGCAGACGAGTATACGTAGGCGAGTAAGTGCTGTGAAGCCTCTAAGAGGACGAGGACGGCTCCTCGTAGTCGATGCCGAGCTTGGGAGCGAGCTCCCGCAGCCAGTCCTCGAAGACCGGCTCCAGGTCGGAGTAGGCGAAGCTCAACTGGCCGAGCACCTCCATGCAGAGCAGGCCGTACAGCCTGATCCAGCACTCCAGGAAGACGTGCACCGCCTCCACCGGCATACCCACGCCGGACGAGTCCGCGTACAGACGCAGTTGTTCCTGGATGGACGGATGCAGCTCCCCCGGCGCGGGCACCGGGAACGGGCGCTCCTTCCACAGCTCGGCGACCTCATCGAGGAAGACCTGCTCGAAGCCGCGCCCGGCCAGCTCGCGCGGCGAGTCGGGCCGCCTCTTGCGGGTGATCGGGCTGGCGAACACCCAGCCGAACTCCGCCGGATGCATGATCGCCCAGCCGCGCAGCGCCCGGCACGCCGCCAGCAGCCGGCTACCGCGCCGGTCCGGCGGACAGGAGTCGCGCGCCGCCTCCACCACGGCCGTCAGCTCGCGGAAGAAGTCGGCGGTCACCGCGCCGACCAGCTCTTCGTGCCCGGAGAAGTAGTGGTAGAGCGCCGGGCCGCTCATCCCCATCTCCCTGGCCACCGCGTTGATCGTCACGGCGGCCGGGCCGCGTTCGATGAGCAGTTTGCGGGCGACGGCGCGGATCTCCGCCAGCGTCGCCTGCCTGACCCTGTCACGCCTGCTGACGCCCTGCGCGGCCATGGTCCCCCTCCTCCTGGACACGACGGCGACATCCTAGGGCATCTACGTGTCCCTACTACGGGTATGGGAACTTAGCGCCTCTAGCGAGGGCACGTGATCACCCGCACCCGCGAGGAGGCCGGCAGGTTCAGAAAGCCGTGGTGAGAGCCAGAGCGGCGGCGGCGTCGAGGCGGAGCACCATGATCAGGAGGGTGGCGATGAGGGTCGCGATGAGCAGCCAGCTGATCAGAATGATCACGGTCGAGCGACGTGGTCGGCGGGCGGGGCCCGGTGGCCGGCGGGTCTTCGCCTCGCTGCGACGGACCCGCTCGTTGAACGACTCGAGCCGAGCCACGAGTCGCGGGTCGTCGTCGACGAGGCGCTGCTCGATCTCTGCCAGCATCCGCTCCTCGTCCTGCGACCAGGCCATGGGTGCACCTCCCGAACGCAAGCTCTTCAGGCGTGTTTCTGCCCAACCATGAAGATCATTAGCCGCCGCCCGACCAGGTAATTGCCACCTCTTTCCGTTTGCGATCACGCTCGAATCCTTGTTCTAATCATGGGATGCGCTGGGACAACCTGCGCCTGGCCACGCCCGGTCAGGACGATCCGGCCGTGCCGCTGTTCGCTCGCGGCGCGGTCACCCGCACGTTCGACACGCCCGAGTTCAGGGGGATGACCTTCTACGAGATCCGGGCCCGATCCATCATCAACAAGGTGCCGGGGGCCAGCCGGGTGCCGTTCGAATACACGATCAACCCCTATCGGGGGTGCAGCCACCGCTGCGTCTACTGCTTCGCCCGGAAGACGCACGAATATCTGGACATGGACGCCGGGGCCGACTTCGACTCGAAGATCGTCGTCAAGGTCAACGCCGCCGAGCTGGCCCGTAAGGAGCTGGCCGCGCCCCGGTGGGGCGCTCACCACATCGCGATGGGCACCAACGTCGACTGCTACCAGCGGGCCGAGGGCCGCTACCGGCTGATGCGCGGCATCCTGGCCGCGCTGCGCGACGCCGCCAACCCGTTCTCCATCCTCACCAAGGGCACGCTGATCCTGCGTGACCTCGACCTGCTGACCGAGGCCGCCGAGGTGACCGACGTGAGCACCGACGTCTCGGCCGGCTTCGTGGACACCGCGATGTGGCGGGCGGTCGAGGCGGGCACGCCGCACCCGCGGCGGCGGCTGGAGACGTGCGCGACCCTCAACGACAACGGCATCGCCTGCGGCGTGCTGATGGCGCCGATCCTGCCCTACCTCACCGACTCCCCCTCCCAGCTGGAGTCCACGGTGAAGGAGATCGCCGAGTCGGGCGCCACCCACATCGCGCCCATCGTGCTGCACCTGCGGCCGGGGGCGCGCGAGTGGTGGATGGAGTGGCTCTCGCGCGAGCACCCGCGGCTGGTGCCGCGCTATCGGGAGCTCTACGGCAGGGGCTCCTACGCACCCAAGGCCTACCAGGCGCGCGTGAGCGGGCTGGTCAAGGAGCTCGCCGAGCGCCACGGGGTCGGCCGTGCCACTCCTGCCGCCGCCCGTCGCGTCCCGCCCCGGCGCCCTCCGGCCCCGGCCGGTCCCGAACAACTCCGCCTCCTGTGAGCGTCACGGCGGGCGCCGTCCCGTCCTACGTGCTGGGGCGGTCAGCGTTTGCGACGGTCCCGGCCGGTCCTACCTGCTGAGCCGGTCAGGGTCGTGACGGTCCCAGCCGGTCGCGCCGGGATGGTCGGGGTTTGATGGCCCGGATGGGCGTGCTCTCCCTGCGGACCGAACAGGCCTCCTCCACGCCGAGCAGATATTCCCGTTCACCGAGCACGAACCTGCGCCCGGACCGGCGGCAGCAGCTGCTCCAGGGGGGTGGAGCCTGCCGTTCCCGAGACCGGATGCGGATCCGCAACTCTTCTTGCAAGTCCGAAACGGCGCTGGCGATGCTGTCCCTAACCCACCGGCGCCGCCGGCGCGTATCGGAGTGCCGGGCACGCCGGCCGACCAAGGGTACGTCTGATGGATTCCACCCGGCCCCACCGGCAAGCCCCCGGCAACGTCACGGGCGAGACGAACGGTGAGGACGCCGAGCTGTTCTGGGAGCGGCACCACCGCGCCCTGGTCGTGGAACCAGGACCCGGACGTCCGCTACCCCACGCCCGCCGAGGTCGCCGCCGGACTCGATCTCGACCCCGCGCGCTGGTCCGTCCTGCGCGCCGACACGCCGAGCCGCCGGGCGGCCGGGCCCGCCGGTGAGAGCGCCACCGTCATCGACCACGTCCTGCTCGTCCGGCGGGCCGCGGAAGCGGAGTGACGCTTGCGGGGAGAGCCCGCGCGAGCTTCCAGGACGCGGGCGAAGGTGGCGCACATGATCGAGAAGACCGGCCGGCACGCGGGCCACGCCGACATCCTGCGCGAGCAGATCGACGGATCGACCGGCCGCTGACCCGCCCGACGCCAGGTGCGGGCCGGAAAATCACTGGAGCGGGCGGTGTACGCGGTGGCAGCATGGGCGGGCACGTACCCGCTGACGATCAGGAGCACAGAGATGCGGCGTCGCCTCGGAATCTCCCAGCGCCCCATTGGCACGAGAGTTCTCGAGGGCTCCACCGCACATGAACATCCTGAACATCGGCATTCTCGCGCACGTCGACGCGGGCAAGACCAGCCTCACTGAGCGGCTGCTGTTCAAGACCGGCGTGATCGGCCGGCTCGGTAGCGTCGACGACGGCAGCACCCAGACCGACACCGGCGACATCGAACGCCGCCGCGGCATCACCATCCGCACGGCGGTCGCCTCCTTCACCCTGGACGACCTGCGGGTCAACGTGGTGGACACGCCCGGACACGCCGACTTCGTGGCCGAGGTCGAACGGGCTCTCACCGTGCTCGACGGGGCCGTGCTGGTGCTGTCGGCCGTCGAGGGCGTCCAGCCGCACACCCGGGTCCTGATGAAGTCCCTGCGCCGGTTGCGCCTGCCCACGTTGATATTCGTGAACAAGATCGACCGAGCCGGCGCGAGGGAGCGGGAGCTGCTGGCCGACATCCGGCGGCGGCTCTCACCGCACTGCGTCGCGCTCAACACCGTACGAGGCCTCGGCGGCCCGGCCGCCACGACGAGGCCCGTCGCCTCCGTGGAGGAGGCGTGCGAGATGCTGGCCGAGCGGGACGACGGGCTGCTGCGGCTTCTCGTGGACGGCAAGACGCCCGACGTCCAGCAGGTACGCGCGGCGCTGGCGCGGCAGTGCGCCGACGGGGTGGCCCATCCGGTGCTGTTCGGCTCCGCGCTGACCGGTCAGGGCGTCGGCGACCTGCTCGACGGTATCGGCCTGCTGCCCGCCACCCGCCGCTCCTCCGAGGGCGGCACGCACCGGGACGTGCGGGCGAGCGTGTTCGCGATCGAGCGGGCACCGTCCGGCGAGAAGGTGGCGTACGTGCGGATGCGCGCGGGTGTCCTGCGCGCCCGCAAGCAGCTGACCTTCCACCGCGGCGGGCACGAGTACACCGGCCGCCTGACCTCGCTCACCGTCGTCGGCTCCCCGAGGCAGCGGCAGGCGGTGGCGGGCGACATCGTGAAGGTGCGAGGCGTGCCCGCGATCCGCGTCGGCGACCACCTGGGCGCGCGGGGGCCCGCCGGGCAGGCGCACTTCCCGCCGCCAGGCCTGGAGACCGTCGTACGCGCCCGCGTGCCCGGCGAGGAGTCGCGCCTGCACGCCGCCCTGCTCGCGCTGGCCGAGCAGGACCCGCTGATCGCCACCCGCACGCTGGCCGGCGGCGACACTTCGGTCCTGCTGTACGGGGAGGTGCAGAAGGAGGTCATCGGCGAGACTCTGGCCAGGGACTTCGGCGTGGAGGCCGACTTCGAGCCGAGCCGTCCCGTCTACTTCGAACGCCCCGCGGGCACCGGCGAGGCGGTCGAGGAGATCCGGCGCCGCAGTCCCAACCCGTTCATGGCCGCGGTGGGCCTGCGGGTCGAACCTGCCGCCCCTGGCTCGGGGTTCACGTACGTCATGGAGGTCGATCCGGGTTCGCTGCCGGCGGCGTTCCACCGGGCGATCGAGGAGAGCGTGCGCTCGGCGTTGCACGCGGGCCCGCACGGCTGGCCGGTCACCGACGTCACGGTCAGGCTCACCAGGACCGGCTACAGCGCGCCGGAGACGGTCGCGGCCGACTTCCGCGGGCGTACCCCGCTCGTGTTGTCCGAGGCGCTGCGCCTCGCGGGCACTACGGTGTACGAGCCGTGCCACCGCTTCGAGGCGGAGGTGCCGCTGGAGTCGTTCGGCCCGGTCACCGGGAAGCTGGCGATGCTGGGCGGCGTGCTGCGCGACACCAGGAGGCAGGATGACATGTGGGTGCTGGCGGGGCAGATCCCGGCGGCCGCGGTGCACGAGGCGGAGCAGCGGCTGCCCGGCCTGACGCACGGTGAGGGCGTGTGGTGGTCGGAGCCGTCGGGCGACCGTCCCGCCCGATAGGCACTATGTCGAGTTTCGTCGTGAGTTGGGTATTAACGCCCGTGGTGCACCAATAGGGGTGCGCCACGTGCGTACACGGGGGGATTCCCATGGCTGACACGAAGAAGAAACCCGCGGCCAAGACCGGCAAGTCGAAGAAGCAGGCCATCAAGACGAGCAGGCAGGTCAAGGAGACGAAGAAGGAGACCAGGAAGGCTCCTGACGAGGAGTGACCCTGACGGGGCGGCGGGCGGCAGGGGTCACCCGCCCGCCAGACCGGACACCACGAAGGACAGCCGAGGGGGACCTCGCCTCGGCTGTCCTGTCGAACCGGGGGCCGGCGAGCGCATCGTGGGGCGCGAGGGCCGTCTGATCTGAAAGATCATCTGGCATAAGCCGCACATGCAACCTTAGTCATCCATCTGGCGTCTAAAGATCATAGGCGGGGAAAGCGCACAGGGGATGAACAACGTGCACTCCGCCGAGGCGATGCAGGCCGGTGGCAAGGCGGACATCCGTGCCACCGGCCATGTGTGTTCGGAGTTGTTCCAGTCCTAAGGGGGATTCGTCAGGTGCGCGCATTGGCCCGCAAGGGCAGGTCGGCCGTGGTCAGGCTGTATCAAGGATACGAACGGCGCCGGAGCAGGAAGGCCCCGCCACCCACGACGCGGCAGATCCGTATCCTGCTGCTGCACGCCAACGGGATGGGCGGAACCATCAGGACGGTCTTCAACCTGGCGAGCTATCTCGCCAAGGATCACGACGTCGAGATCGTGAGCATCATCAAGGAGGCCGAGCACCCGTTCTTCCCCATTGATCCGCGGGTGAAGTTCCGTTATCTGGACGACCGCCGCAAGCCCGGCCTCAACCCGTTGCGCGCGATGTTGTCGAAGCTGCCGAGCCGGCTCATCCCCAAGGGAGAGCCGGCCTACCACCGGTTCACCCTGTGGACCGACCTCGTGCTCATCCATCACATCCGCTCGCTGGACACCGGTGTGCTCATGGGCACCCGTCCGGGGCTCAACCTCGCGATGGCCCAGTTAGCCAGGCCCGGTGTGATCACCATCGGACAGGAGCACGTGGCACTGCGCAGCCATGCCGAGCCGGTCCAGGAGCTCGTCAAGTGGCGCTACCGCCGCCTCGACGCCCTGGTCACCCTCACCAAGGCCGACCTGCGCGACTACAGGGAGACGCTGCCGAAGCAGCCGCGCAAGCTGGTCCGCATCCCCAACGCCGTGCCGCCGATGACGGGCGAGCCGGCGAAGCTCGACGCCAAGGTGGCCGTGGCGCTCGGGAGGATGACTCGCATCAAGGGCTTCCACCGCCTCATCACCGCCTGGCAGACCGTCGCCGCAGCCCACCCCGACTGGAAGCTGCGCATCTACGGCGCGGGGCCGCAGGAGGAGAGCCTGGCCCAGCAGGTGGAGGAGCTGGGACTGCAGGGCTCCGTGGAGTTGCCGGGGCCCACCTCCGACGTGGGTGCGGCGCTGGAGCAGGCGTCGATCTACGTGCTCAGTTCCCGCCACGAGGGTTTCCCGATGACCATCCTGGAGGCCATGGCCAAGGGGCTGGCCATCGTGAGCTTCAACAGCCCGCACGGGCCCAAGGAGATGATCACGCACGAGGGCGACGGGCTGCTGGTCAAGCCGCGTACGAACGCCAACCTGGCCTCCTCGATCATTCGCGTCATCGAGGACGAGGAACTGCGGCGGGACCTGGGCGCGCGTGCGCTGGAGACGGCGCGCGGCTACGATCCCGACGTCATCGGTCAGAAGTGGGACAAGCTGCTGGCGGGCCTGCTGGCCCGCCGCGCCGGCACACGCGCGCGCCGGAGCCCGGCCTCCACGAACGCCGCCCAGGACCCCCGGCGCGACGCGGGCACCGCCCAGGACCCCCGGCGCGACGCGGAGACCGCCGTCGCGGCAGGGGACGAAACCGGGCCGGTGCGCGCCCGTCCGGCGCCGGTCGAGGCCAGACCTCAGAGCCCGTGATCTCGACCGGCTCGGCGATGACGTCCACGAGCGCGCCGTTGCGGTAGACGGTGGTCGGCAGCGGCCTGCCGATCGCGTCGGCGAACATCAGCCGCTGCAGGCCCTGCGCGTCGGCCACCGGGCTGCGTCCTGCGCCCAGCACCAGATCGCCCGCGCGCAGACCGGCCCGGTGCGCGGGCGAGCCCGGGACCACCTCGCCCACGCGCAGCGCGCCGGACCGCCCGGTGCGCCGCCGCAGGTGCTCGGGCAGCGAGCGGCCGAGCCCGGACACGACCCCGGCGGTGACGACCCGCTCAGCCCGAGAGGGTCGCCGACGGCAACCACGAGCTGCCGGACGACGGGCTCGTCGCTGTCGCCCAGGTCGGCGGGCTCGGGCGTGGCCGTCTGCGCCCTGATCATCGCGAGGTCGGACAGCGGATCGCGGCCGACGACCGTGAAGCCTCCCGACGTGCAGTCGGCGAACGCGACGGTGCCGGACCGGGACGAGCCGACCACGTGCGCGTTGGTCAGCAGGAACCCGTCGGCGGTGAACAACACCGCCGAGCCGCTGCTCCTGGAGGCTCAGGAGCACGCTCAGACGGCCTGCGCCAGGGCCACGCCGCAGTAGGCCGCGCCCAGGCCGGCCAGCACGCCGGCCAGCGCGTTGGCCACCGCGTGGAAGCGCGCCCCCTCCTCCACGAGCCGGACCGTCTCGTACCCCAGGGTCGAGTACGTCGTCAGCGCCCCGCAGAACCCCGTACCGGCCAGTGCCATCATTCCGTCACCCGCGGGCAGGCCGGCCAGGAACCCCAGCAGCAACGACCCGGCCACGTTGACCGTCAACGTCCCCCACGGGAAGACCGTGTCGTGGCGTGCCTGCACCGCCCGGTCCACCAGGTAACGCAGCGGCGCCCCCACCGCCGCCCCCAGCACGATCAGCAGCACCGTCATCCCGCACCCGCCCCTCGCCGGGCCCCTCGCCGGGCCCCTCGCCGGGCGCCCACGGCCGTCACACGCCCGCCCGCGTGACCCCGGCGATCCGGCGGGTCAGCCACATGCCCGCGGCCACGGCCGCCAGCGCCGCGGCCATCGTGGCGACCAGGTAGGCCAGCCCTGTCACCGGAGCGCCCGCCTCCACCGCCTGCCGCACGCCGTCCGCGTACGTCGAGAACGTGGTGTAGCCGCCCAGCACCCCCACGCCCAGGAACGGCCGGACGAGCCGATGGGCCCGCCGCACCTCGGTGATCATCACCATGAGCACCCCGATGAGCAGGCAGCCCGACACGTTCACCCAGAACGTCGCCCACGGGAAGTCCGCGGGACCTCCCGGCATGGCACTCTGCACGCCGTGCCGCGCGAGCGCTCCCAGCGCACCGCCGGCCGCGATCGCCGCAGGCACCTGCCAGCCCCCCTCGGCGCGCTGGGCGGGAACGTGCAGATCGACATCCGGGTCGATCGGACGATCAGTCATGGAACACTCCCCGTGTCGGCACACCGGATGCCGGGAACCTCTCTAGACAGCCTGGGAGCCGCACGGAGGACCGGTTGAGCACGAAGGACGCGATCGCCTTCCTCGCAGGAGCCGTCATCGTCGTTTCCCTCATCGACAGCGCCAAGACCACGCCGGCCACCGCGGCCGGCCCGCTGGGCAACGTCAGCGGCACGCTGCCCGGCCTGGCACCCATCATCTCCGACGCCGAGAAGGCCGACGCGCGCGCCCTCATCCAGCGCCTCCGGGTCAAGCGGCTCGGCACCGGCACCGGATACCGGCGCACCAGGTACGGGGACAACTGGGCCGACGACGCCGTGGGGGTGCCGTACGCGCGCAACGGCTGCCGCACCCGTGACGACCTGCTGGCCCGCGACGGCCGGGACGTGACCTACCGGGCGGGCTCCAGCTGCGAGGTGGTCTCCATGAGGCTGACCGACCCCTACACCGGCCGGGTCATCCACTGGCGCAAGTCCAGAGCCGACGAAGTGCAGGTCGACCACGTGGTGCCGCTCAACTACGGCTGGCGCATGGGCGCGCCGCGCTGGCCGATGACCAAACGGCTCGACTTCGCCAACGACCCGCTCAACCTGCTGCCCGTGTACGGCGGCGCCAACGAGGACAAGGACGCCTCCGGCCCCTCGCGCTGGTTGCCGCCGCGCCGGGTCGTCCGCTGCGCCTACGTCACCCGCTTCGCGCAGGTCGCGCTGAAGTACGACGTCCCCGTAACCCGTGCGGACAAGAAGGCCATGCTCGCCCAGTGCCGGTGACGGCTACCGGGGGTCGAGCCAGTCGAAGCCGCGTGCGTATGTCTGCTCCGCCAGCACCCGCTGCCCGGCCGTGCTGGGATGGAAGTAGTCCCACTTGCTGACGTGGTCGAGGGTGAAGGGGAAGGAGAACACCGCGCCGCCGTCGGTGCGGCAGGCGGGCCCGTACGCGGCGCACGCCCTGGCCGCCTCGCGGTTGTAGGCCATCACCCGCTCCCGCACCCGGGCCCTGCGCTCCTTGTCGGCCCGCTTGGCCGACCGGGGCTTGGCCAGCATCGTCTGGCAGATGCGGCCCAGCGTCCAGAACGAGCGGGCCAGCGCGTTGTCCTTGCCCGCGCGCCACAACCGCCGCAGGTCGGGGATGCTGGCGAAGAACACCCTGGCGCCGGGCATCCCGGCCCGCAGCTCCCGCAGCGCCCGGTCCAGCCGGGCGCGGTAGGTCGGCACGGGGGTCATCGCCTGCTCGGTGCGTACGCAGGCGTCCTGGGCTCCGATGAGGATCGTCACGTAGTCGGCCTTGGCCTCGACCGCCTTCTTCACCTGGCCGAGCAGGTCGGCGCTGGTCGACCCGGGGACGGCGAAGTTGAGGTTGTGGAGCGTTCCCGACAGCCGCGACAGGCGCAGATAGTGGCTGGACACCTCGCGGTGGTCGCCCGACGACCAGGAGCGCGCGGGGCAGGAGACGTACAGGCCGCAGGCGTTGAACCCGGTGGAGATCGAGTCGCCGAGCGCGGCCATGATCTCGGGCACGGGCTGGACGGAGGCGGCGCGTGCGGCGCCGGAGCCGGAGAGGACGACCACGACGGCGAGGGAGGCGGAGCCCAGACGAGCGATCATGGCCACCAAGGTAGGGAGTCGATCACGGGTGTCCTATGACGTCAGGGCGAGGTCTGCCATTTCAGGACCGACTTCATATCGCCGCTTGACAGGTCCGCAGGGGGTCGGGGCGTGGCGGAACACCCTGTGCGTGCGGTTTATCCGGGTTCAATGTCCATAACCTCACATTCGCAGGGGTCCGAGTCGAACATGTTCAGTTCCCGCATAGAGTGTCTCGGGTGAGTGTCGCGCTCGGAACAACCCGCCCGCTACCGGTTCGCACCACCCCTGTCGGCGACCCCGGTGACCTGCTGGCTTCCCTGCCCAGGACGGCACCTTACGCCTGGGTCAGAAACGGCGAGGGCCTGGTCGGCTGGGGCGAGGCCGCCCGGGTCACCGTGCCTCCCGGCCCCGGCAGGTTCGCCTGGGCCCGCCAGTGGCTGGCCACCGTGCTCGGCGACGCCCACCTCGACGACGCCGTGCGCGCCCCCGCCTCGGGCCCCGTCGCCTTCGGCAGCTTCACCTTCGACGAGGACGCCCGCGGCTCCGTCCTCGTCGTGCCGCGGGCGGTGCTCGCCCGGCGCGGCGGGCGCGCCTGGCTCACCACGATCGGCGAGGCGCCGCTGGAGAC
Source organism: Nonomuraea sp. K271 (assembly GCF_009908215.1). Classification (NCBI taxonomy): domain Bacteria; kingdom Bacillati; phylum Actinomycetota; class Actinomycetes; order Streptosporangiales; family Streptosporangiaceae; genus Nonomuraea; species Nonomuraea sp. K271. Next base: position 84,116 of record NZ_JAAAHR010000011.1, read on the forward strand.
GTACTCCCCCGTCCGCAACCCCGGCCGCATCAGCTACGGCGACGGCAGCCTGAGCGCCCCCGAGTGGGAGCACGTCGTCGCCCGCGCCGCCCGGCGCATCCGCGACGGCGAGCTGGAGAAGGTGGTGCTGGCCCGCGACCTGCTCGCCACCGCCGAGCGGCCCATCGACGTGCGGCTGCTGCTCACCCGGCTGGCGCGGCGCTATCCCGAGTGCTACACGTTCTCCGTGGCGGGGCTGGTGGGGGCCACGCCGGAGCTGCTGATCCGGCGTACGGGCCAGGAGATCGAGTCGCTCGTGCTGGCCGGCACGACCCCGCGCGGCACCGGCCCCGCCGACGACCTCGCGAGGGGCGCCGCGCTGTTCGCCTCGGCGAAGGACCGCCACGAGCACGAGTGCGCGATCGCCTCCGTACGCGACACGCTGGCTCCGCTGTGCTCGGCGCTGATGACGCCCGACGAGCCGGAGCTGCTGATGTTGCCCAACGTCCAGCACCTGGCCAGCCACGTCACCGGCCGGCTGGCCGACGGGGCGTCGGTGCTCGACGTGGTCGCCGCCATGCACCCGACGGCGGCCGTCGGAGGCACGCCCACCGGCACCGCCATCAAGGTCATCCGCGAGCTGGAGGGCATGGACCGCGCAGGCTACGCCGGTCCCGTCGGGTGGATCGACGCCAACGGCGACGGTGAGTGGGGCATCGCGCTGCGCTCGGGGCTCGTGCAGGGGCGGCGGGCGCGGTTGTTCGCGGGCGGCGGCATCATGGGCGACTCCGACCCGGCCGCCGAGCTGGCCGAGGCCCAGGCCAAGTTCCGCGTCATGCAGTACGCCCTGGAAGGCTGATCACTCCGGGACGTGCAGGTCCTCGCGCACCGACACGCGGGCCCGGCCGGCCGTCAGCCCGGCCACCCAGTCGGTGAACGCCGCCACCTCGTCGGCGCCCACCGCCACGGCGAAGGCCACCTCTCCCGCGTACGCCACGTCCCGCACCAGGTGCCGTGAGGCGCGCAGGTCGTTCTCCACCCGGCCGGCCTGGTCGTGCGCGACCGCCACGCGCACCAGCCTGGCCGGCACCATCCGCACCGGCTCGGCCCGGTCGAGGGTCTCGGTCACCGCCGAGCCGTAGGCCCGCACCAGCCCGCCCGCGCCCAGCAGCGTGCCGCCGAAATAGCGGGTCACCACCGCCACCACGTCGCTGAACCCCCTGCCCACCAGCGCCTGCACCATGGGCGTGCCCGCGGTGCCGCCCGGCTCGCCGTCGTCGTCGCCCTTCTGGACGCGCTCGCCGATGACGTAGGCCGTGCAGTTGTGGGTGGCGGACGGGTGCTTCTGCCGGCGCTCGGCGATGAAGGCCGCCGCCTGCTCGACCGTGCGCGCCGGCGCCAGCGCGCAGATGAACCGCGATCGCCGCGCCTCGGTCTCGTGCTCGACGGGGGTGGTGATGGTCAGGTACGGCGCAGGCACATCCCCCAGCGTATTGCCCCGCGGCCTCACCCCCGATCCCCGGCAGCCTTCTCCGCGGCACCCTTCTCCGCCGCCACGGCGGGCGGCCCGTGACCGCGCTGCCGGTCCATCTCCCGCCATTCGCGCCGCAGCCCCGTCAGGCTGGTGGTGAGCCCGTACGCGGACCCGCCGGCCAGCAGGGTCGGCGCCAGCCCGGCCGCGGCGACCGCGACCCCGCCCAGCAGACCGCCCAGCGGGATTCCGGCCCAGGCCAGCGACGTCTGCAGGGCGTTCACACGGCCGAGCAGGGGCCGTGGGACCCGCTCGTACGAGATCGCCCCCAGGATGGGGTTGAGGAACCCGCTGGCGAACCCGCCGAGCGCGAACACCGCCACGATGGCGGGCAACGGCAGGTCGGTGGCGAGGATGAGAAATCTCGGCGGCCCGGCGATCAGGAACGCGACGAAGAACACCGGCCTGCGCCGCATGCGGTGCGCGACCGCCGCGGCGACCAGACTGCCGCCGGCCGCGGTCGCCCCCATCACGGCGCTGTTCAGGCCGAGGGCCGCGGGGCCGTGGCCGGACTCCTTGGCCCACACGGGCGCGAGCACCTGGCTGAAGGCCGCGTCGAGCAGGTTGGTGATGCCGACCATGAAGGCCACGGCGAGGAGCAGCGGCTCGCCGCGCAGGAACGCGAAGCCATGGCCGAAACGCCGCCAGTACCCCTCCTCGTCCTGCTCAGCCGGCGCGCGGTGTCCCATGCCGCGCGGCAGCGCCCAGGCCACCAGCATGGACCCGAGCGCGAAACACGCGGCGCTGATCACCAGGCTCGTCATCGCGCCGGCCAGCGCCACGACCGCACCGCCGGCCGCCGGCCCGGCCGTCTGCGCCAGGCGGTCCGTCACGCCCATGAGCCCGGCGGCCCGCTCCAGCGGCACCCGCCCGCGCTCGGCCGCCTCCGGGACCATGACCTGTTTCGCCAGATCTCCAGGCCCCCGGGCCGCGCCGATCACCGCCACCAGCGCGATCAGCGCGCCGAGCGGCAGGAGACCGAGCCCGTGCAGCAGGACCACCGCCCCGGCGGTGGAGGCGCTCACCAGGTCGGTGATATACGAGATCCGGCGCGGCCCCCGGTCGACCATCGGCCCGGTCAGCGCCTTGGCCAGCACGTACGGCGCCATCTCCGCGAACGCCACCAGTCCCGTCTGGGCCGCGCTGCCCGTGGACTCCAGCACGAACCAGGGCAGCGCGATGGCCGACACGCGCGTCGCGGTCAGTGACACGGTCACGGCGGCGAGCAGCCCGGTCAGCGGGCGTAAGGACGCACGCCCTCCCATCAGGTCTCCTCCGGCGGTTCGGGGAGCAGCTGGGTGATCAGCGAGACGCGTGCCGAGCCTTCGGGCGCGATCGCACCGGGCTCGTCCTGCCGGTAGCGGGCGATGACCGCGCCCAGTTCCTCGCGCAACCGCAGGCCCTCTTCCGGGGTGAGCCGCAGCGCGAACGAGCTGAGGTCGAGCACGTGCCGCCACTCCCCCGGCATGGTCTGCATCTCGTTGAGTGCCCGCTGGGCGCGCAGGTTGTAGAGGGCGGCGATCGACTGCAGGTAGGCGAGCACCGCCTCCGGCTCCCGCTCCGCCAGTTCCTCGCCGGTCAGGCGGGTCGTGCGGTGGACCGAGCGCCACCAGCGCTCGCGCGCGTTGCCGCGCTCGGTGTCCTCCTCGACGAAGCCCGCCGCGCCGAGCCTGCGCAGGTGGTAGCTGGCCGTGCCCGAGTTGACCCCCAGGCGCTCGGCCAGCCGGGTCGCGGTGGAGGGACCGTGCCGGCGCAGCAGGTCCACGAGCTGCACGCGAACTGGATGGGCCAGGGCCCGCAGACCTTTGGCATCGAGGACGACCACGCCGTCCCTGGATTGCGTCATGTGGCGAGACTAAACCACCAACAGTTCTTCGCAAAGACTTCTTCGCGAAGAACTGTTTGCATTCGGCGCGGCCAGGCATGCGACGGCCGCCCGGCTCCGGAGCTCGGGCGGCCGTCGCGCTGGGTAATAACGGGCCGTACAGGAGTGAGCGCCACCGTACGACGCCGGGCGCCTTTACGTTGTAGATCAATCGATCCCCCGATGGCACGAGTCGTACCTATGAGGGTCTCTGCCCGGTCCGTACGTTCGGAGAATCGCCCGAATCGGTCAAATGTCGCCCAAAGTCACTCCCGCTCCAGCTCGTGGGCGAGTTCCTCCAGCTCCGCCCCGCCGGACATGAGCGTGGTCAGCTCCTGCGTGGTGATCTCACCCTTGGCGTACTCGCCGAGGCTCGTGCCCCGGTTGAGCAGCAGGAAGCGGTCGCCCACCGGGTAGGCGTGGTGCGGGTTGTGGGTGATGAAGACCACGCCGAGGCCCCGGTCGCGGGCTCTGGCGATGTAGCGCAGCACCACGCCGGCCTGTTTGACGCCCAGCGCCGAGGTCGGCTCGTCGAGGATGAGCACGCGGGCACCGAAGTACACGGCCCTGGCGATGGCCACCGACTGCCGCTCACCGCCGGACAGCGTGCCGACCGGCTGGTCCACGTCGCGGATGTCGATGCCCATGGCCCGCAGTTCCTCGCGCGCCACCCGCCGGGCCTTGGCCACGTCGAAGGCCAGGCCCTTGCGCGGCTCCGAGCCGAGGAAGAAGTTGCGCCACACCGACATGAGCGGGATCATCGCCAGGTCCTGGTAGACGGTGGCGATGCCGCGGTCGAGCGCCTCGCGCGGGCTGGCGAAGCTCACCTCCGCCCCGTCGACCAGCAGCGTGCCCGCGTCGTGCCGGTGCACGCCGGACAGGATCTTGATGAGCGTCGACTTGCCCGCGCCGTTGTCGCCGAGCACGCAGGTGACCTGGCCGGCCGTCACGCCCATCGACACGTCGCGCAGCGCCAGCACCGAGCCGAACGTCTTGCCGATGCCGCGGGTCTCGAGAATCAATGTCGCACCTCCTCGGCGTACCGCCGGACCAGGCGGTTGGCCAGCGTCGCCAGCAGCAGCATCGCGCCGAGGAAGAACTTGAACCAGTCGGCGTCCCAGCCCAGGAACACGATGCCCTTGTCGGCCATGCCGAAGATGACCGCGCCGATGGCGGCCCCGACGGCCGAGCCGTACCCGCCCGTGAGCAGGCAGCCGCCGATCACGGCCGCGATGATGTAGATGAACTCCTGCCCGATGCCGATGTTGGCCTGCACGGACGTGTAGCGCAGCGCCATGATCGAGCCCACCAGCCAGGCCGCGAACGCCGTGGTCATGAACAGCGCGATCTTCGTCCGCGCGGCCGGCACGCCGACGTTGCGGGCGGCCTGCTCGTTGCCGCCCACCGCGAAGATCCAGTTGCCGGCCCTGGAGCGCATGAGCACCCAGGTGGCCACCGCGGTCACCACGACCCACCACAAAATCGCCACCCGGAACGAGGTGCCGCCGATCTCGATCGTGCCCGCGAAGACCGCGGCCGCGCCCTCGAACCCGTCGGCCCTGCGCAGCCCGCTGACCTGGACCGTCCCGGTGATGGCCTTGGTGACGCCGAGGTTGATTCCCTGCAGCATGAGGAACGTGCCCAGGGTGACGATGAAGCTGGGCAGCCGCGTCCTGGTGACGACCATGCCGTTGGCGAACCCCACGGCCAGCGCCACGACGAGGCCGGCCAGCATGGCCGCCCACACGTTGAAGCCGAACCGGGTGGCCAGCGTGACCAGGATCAGCCCGCTGGTGCCGGTCAGCACGCCGGCCGACAGGTCGAACTCGCCGCCGATCATCAGCAGCGCCACCGCGACCGCCATGATGCCGAGCGTGGCGGCCGGGTCCAGCCAGTTGGCGATGCCGGCCGGCGAGCGGAACACCGGCGACTGGGAGGCGAAGAACGCGAACACCGCGACCATGCCGACGACCGCGCCCAACTCCGGCCTGATCAGCAGCCGCCGGACCGCTCCCACGTCGGCCATGCGGTCGTCGGTCCGGACCTGCGCGCCCGTCATGCGGCCGCCCCGGCGCACGTCGTCATCGGGTGCCCGCCTCGGCCAGCTTGGCCACCTGCTCGGCGTTGTCCTTGGTGACGAAGCCGGGCCCGGTGTTGACCGGCAGGCCGCCGCCGACGGTGTTGAGGTTGGTCCTGTACAGGTTCAGGAACGTGATCGGCAGGAACCCCTGCAGGTACTGCTGCTGGTCCACGGCGAACAGGATCTCGTCCGCCTTGATCGCGTCGACCACGTCGGCCGACAGGTCGAACGTGGCGAGCTTGGCCTGCGAGCCGGAGTCGGCGACGGCGTCCCTGGCGGCGATCGCGATGGCCGGGTTGAGCGCCAGCACGCCGTTGACCTGCTGGTCCGACTGGAGCTTCGCGGTGACCTTGGAGGTCACGTCGGCCAGGTTGCCGATGTCCACCTGCAGCCGCTCGACCGTGCCGCCGAGCGTCTCCTCAGCGCCCTTGCAGCGCTGGTCGAGGCCGACGTTGCCGGCCTCGTGGACGACGCAGACCAGTTTGGTGACGCCTGCCGCCTTGAGCTGCTCGCCCGCGCCGCGCCCGGCGACGTCCTCCGACTGGCCGACGTGCGTGAGGGCGCCGAAGGCCTTCGACGACTCCGCGCCCGAGTTGATCGTGACGACCGGGATCTTCGCCGCGACGGCCTTGCCGACGGCCTCCTTGAGCGCGTCCGGGTTGGCCATCGAGACCACGATGCCGTCCACCTTCCCGGAGACGGCCTGGTCGATGAGCTGCGACTGTTTGGCGGGGTCACCGTCGCCCTGGTAGGTGACCCGCACGCCGTACTGCTTGCCCGCGGCCTCCGCGCCGTTCTTGACCACGTCCCAGAAGGAGTCGCCGGCCGCTCCGTGGGTGATGACCGCGAAACTCGCGTCACCGCCCCCGGCCGCGGCGGACGAGGCGGGCGGGGCGCTCTGCGCGCTCTCCCCTCCCGAGGAACAACCTGTCATGACAAGCGCGCCCACCAGGGCCAGCACGATCGGGGTACGTCTCACAGGACACCTCCAAGACCAACGGGCTAGCCACGGTTCTACCTCAATGTCAACACCATGTATAGACATACGGACCAATGCGGCGATCTTCTTCCCTTCGCGGCGGGCGCGGCACCGTCCGTGCTCGACCGGCCAGATGGGCCCGATGGGCCCGGTCGCCGCGGGATCATGGCCGTCACCTCGGCGACGCGATGCGTACCCTATACGCATATCACGGTCGGCAGAACGGAATCGTACGTTCCCATAAGATGGACCCATGACGAGCGCACCCATGAGCGGCCGCAAGGCCCAGGCCGCACGTAACGACGAGCTGATCCTCCAGGCGGCCAGGGCGGTCTTCACCTCCGACCCGGGTGCCCCCATAGCGGCCGTGGCCGAGAAGGCGGGGGTCGGGATCAGCGCGCTCTACCGCCGCTACCCCAGCAAGGAGGCCCTGCTGCAGAAACTCTGCGGCGACGGGCTGAAGCTCTACATCGAGGTCACCGAGCGGGCGCTGGCACAGGAGGGCGACGCGTGGGAGGCATTCGCCGGCTGCCTGCGCGGCCTCGTCCACGCCGACACCAGCTCACTGACGATCAAACTGGCCGGCACCTTCCACCCGACGGAGGAGCTCAACCGCGACGCGGCCAGAGCCGGCGTCCTGGCCGAGGAGATCCACCGCCGCACGGCCGAGGCGGGCGCGCTGCGGCCCGACGTGACGGTCACCGACATCTCGCTGCTGCTGGAGCAGATCGCCTCGATCAGGCTGGGCGACGAGAAGCGCACCGCGCAGCTGCGCCACCGCTTCCTTGCCCTCGCGATGGACGCGCTGCGGGTGCCGGCCGGCCACCGCGAGCTGCCCGGCCCGCCGCCCGAGGACGCGGAACTCGCGGCCCGCTGGAGCCCGGCAGGCTAGTCCTCGCCGGGTTTCCAGCCGAACACGTACGCCATCACGAAGGCGAGCAGGCCGGTCGCGCCGGCCGCCACGGTCATCGCCAGGCCCAGCGCCGACACGACGCCGGAGACCAGGCCGGGGCTGCCGGCGATCAGGCCGGCCGCCTGGGTCAGCACGACGACGACCCCGAGCACGAGGAACAGCACCAGGCCGATCTTGAACAGGACCATGGTCGTGGTCTTGACGGCGTTCACGTTGTGACTTCCTCTCAGATCGGCAACGCGCCGGTGGCCACCAGCACGCCGATGACGAGCGTCGGGATGACGAACCAGACGATCAGGCGGACGAACGTCCTGGCCGGATCGACCTGGGCGATGCCGCAGGCGATGTAGATGGGGGCGGCGCCCGGCGGGGAGGCCCCCTCGGTCGAGGCGAAAATCATGACGGCGGTGGCCGCGGCCGCCGGGTCCATCCCCGCGGCGGTCAGCGCGCTGAAGGCCACGCCGCCGACCGCGGCGATCGTCGCGGTGGAGGTCAGCGGCGCGGCGACGATCACGATCAGCAGGCCGACCAGGGTGGCGATGACCACGGCCGGGGCGTCGAGCGACTGCATGATCGCGGTCAGCTGCTCGACCAGGCCCAGCTCGCCCAGGGTGGCGGCGGCCGCGAAGGCGAAGAACAGCGTCGCGCCGATGACCGCGTACCTGGGGGCCAGGTCGGCGAGCAGCTCACTCCAGGCGCGGCCGGTGCGCGGCAGCCGCTTCCACGCCACCGCGAGGGTGACCAGCACCGTCAGCACGGGGATCCACACGACGATGCTGACGTCGTCGGCCGCCTCCCCCACCCGCGACTCCATGAGCTCGACGCCGAAGTCCAGGGTCATCAACACCGGGACGACGATGCCCGCGTACACCAGCAGCGACGTCCACCCGGCCCGCAGCGCCGCCCGCAGCGGGACGATGTCGGCCGCGTCGGTGGCGGCGATCCCGTGCCGCCGCACCCACAGGAACACCAGCACGAACCGGTACGCCACCGTCCACAGCCCGCCCACCAGCGCGGGCACGAACAGCTGGTCGGCGGTCAGGACGGGCGCCACCGCCGCGGACCCGAGCAGCAGGAAGATCGACGAGCTCGGCGGGATCGAGATGCCGAGCCCGGCGTTGCCCGCCACCAGTGAGGCGGCCAGGTCGGGGCGCCAGCCCGATTTCGTCATCCACGGGATGGTCACCGATCCCACGGACGCGGCGATGCCGGACCCGGAGCCCGACGGCCCGCCGAGCAGGGCGGCCGCCGAGGTGGAGACGTACCCGGCGCCGCCGCGCAGCCGGCCGAAGACCGAGTTCAGCACGGTGACCTGCTCCTGGATGAGCCCGAGCCGGGTGAGCAGGTAGCCCATGAACACGAACGCCAGCGCCGCGAAGACGACCTCCTCGGCCAGCGCCTCGGTGATGCCCGACCAGGCCAGGCCGAAGAAGTCGGCGCCGCCGAACAGGCAGATGGCCACGAACCCGAGGAGCATCGCCTCACCGATGCCACGTTTCAGCACGCCGTTCCAGACGACGATGATGGCGATGTAGGCGACGAGCGCCCATACGGCGATTCCCATGGCGAAGTTCCTCCAGTGGGGGACGGTTCCACGCGCTCCGGCGGGCGGTGGGCGGGGGTCCCGGGGTTCAGCCGTCCGAGGACGGCGGGTCGGCGAGACTGCGGGCCAGGGCCACGGTCCGGCGAGCCCTGGCGACGATCGGCGCGTCCACGAAACGGCCGTCGGGCAGCGCGATCGCGCCGGTGTCCGTCCGTTCGGCCCGTTCGGCGGCCTCGACGATCTCGGCGGCCCTGGCCACCTCGTCGTCGTCCGGGCGGAAGGCCCGCCTGATCACGGGGATCTGGCGGGGGTGGATCGCGGTCCTGCCGAACAGGCCGAGCGCGCGGCCGGCCCGGCAGGAGGCCAGCAGGCCGGCCTCGTCCTCGACGTGCGGGTGAACGGACATGGGCACCGGGGGCAGGCCGGCCGCGGCGGCGACCAGCACGACCTGGAGCCTGAGGTGGTTCATGGCGTGCTCGTCGGTGACGGCCAGCTCGGCGGCCAGGTCCTGCTCGCCGAGCGCGACGCCGGCGACGCGCGGGTGGGCGGCGATCTCGCGGGCGGCGACGATCCCCGCCGCCGATTCGAGCAGCGCGTACGCGGGCGCACCGGCGATCAGGTCGAGCACGGCGGGAGACTCGACCTTGGGCAGCCGTACGCCGTCGGCCAGTTCGCCGACCGCTTCCAGGTCGGCCCGGCCGCGCCCGGCAGAGAGGTCGTTGACCCGGACATGCACCTGCGGGCCGGACGGCTCGTCCGCGCGGGAGCGCAGGTAGGCGACGGCGTTGGCGCGGGCCTCGTCCTTGCGGGCGGGCGCGACCGCGTCCTCGAGGTCGAGGATCACCACGTCGGCCCCGGACGCGACCGCCTTGCCGAACCGCTCGGGCCGGTCGCCGGGAACGTACAGCCAGGTCACGGGCGGGTTCACGCGATCACCCCCGCCTCGCGCAGCGCCGCGATCCGCTCGTCCGGGTAGTCGAGCTCGGCGAGCACCTCGTCGGTGTCCCTGCCCAAGGGCCGGCCGGGCCAGCGGATCTCGCCGGGCGTGTCCGACATGCGGAACAACACGTTCTGCATGGTGACCGAGCCGAGCTCCTCGTCCGGCACCTCCACGAACGTGTTCAGGGCCCCGTACTGCGGGTCTCTCGCGACGTCGGAGATGTCGTAGATGGGCGCGACCGCGGCCTGCACCTCCTCGAAGCGGGCGATGACCTCGTCGGCGTCCCGCCCGGCGATCCACGAGGAGACCGCCTCGTCCAGCTCGTCGACGTGCTGCACCCGCCCGTGCCCGCTGGCGAACCACGGCTGCTCGACCAGGTCGGCCCGCCCGACGAGGGTCATGACCCGTTCCGCGATGGGCTGCGCGCTGGTGGAGATGGCCAGCCAGCGGCCGTCGCGGGTGCGGTAGGTGTTGCGCGGGGCGTTGCTGGTGGAGCGGTTGCCGGTGCGCTCGGGCACGATCCCGAGGGCCTTGTACGCGCTCATCTGCGGCCCCAGCAGGCCGAGGATGGGCTCGATGATGGCCAGGTCGATGACCTGCCCGCGGCCGGTGCGCTCGCGGGCGTGCAGCGCCACCATGATGGCGTACGACATGGCCAGGCCCGCGATGCCGTCGGCGAGAGCCAGCGGCGGCAGCGTGGGCGGGCCGTCGGGCTGGCCGGTCATGGCCGCGAATCCGCTCATGGCCTCGGCCAGCGTCCCGAACCCCGGCCGCGAGGACATCGGGCCGGACTGCCCGAAGCCGGTCATCCGCGCGACGACCAGCCGCGGGTTGGCCCGCAGGAGGTCATCAGGGGCGAGGTTCCAGCGTTCCAGCGTGCCGGGGCGGAAGTTCTCGATCAGCACGTCGGACCGCTCGGCCAGGCGGCGCAGGATCTCCTGCCCCTCGGCCCGCGACAGGTCGACGGCCGCGTTGCGCTTGTTGCGCGACAACGTCTTCCACCACAGCCCCACGCCGTCCACGGACGCGCCGTGCCCGCGTGAGGGGTCGCCGCGGCGGGGATGCTCGATCTTGACGACGTCGGCGCCGAAGTCGCCCAGCATCATCGCGGCGGAGGGACCGGCGAACAAGGTCGCCGCGTCGATGACCCGCAGGTCAGCGAGGCTTGTCATGGGAATGTAACTTATAAGAAATATGTCATAGGTCAAGACATGAGCCTCTTCTGGGAGACACTTGACGCATGCGGACCCCACGACCTCCCATGAGCAAGGCCGAGTACGTCTACAGCGTGCTCCTCGACGAGATCCGCAGCGCGCGGATCCCCGGCGGCACGGCGTTGCGGGCCGGCGAGGTGGCCAAACGGCTGGGGGTGTCGGTCACGCCCGTACGCGAGGCCCTGCGCAGGCTGGAGAAGGACCGGCTGATCAGCTACGAGGCGCACCACGGCGCGACCGTGGTCGACCTGGGCGACGAGGCGCTCGCGGAATACTACGGCCTGCGCGCGGTGGTCGAGGGCCTGGGGGCGCGGCTGGCGGCCGCCAGGATCACCCCGGAACAGCTGGCCTCGCTGCGCGAACTGCACGCCGCGATGGCCGCGGACGCCGAGCACGGCAGGTACGCCCTGCTCGGCGAGCAGAGCAGGCACTTCCACCTGCGCATCGTCGACATCGGCGGCCCCGCCTTCCTGGGCGCGCACGCCCGATCGGTGCGCAACAGCTTCCCCGTGCCCGCCGAGGCGTCGCTCTGGCTGGACGAGGCCCAGGTCAAGGCCCAGATGGAGGCGCACGAGGACATCCTGACCGCGCTGGCCGCGGGCGACGGGGCGGCCGCGGAACGCATCATGGTCGACCACATCAACCGCGCGGGCGAATACCGCCAGGAGACCTCCGGCCCGCTCACGGGAGACCTGGCATGAGAGGCGTCAAGGGGGTGCTGTTCGACCTTGACGGCACGCTGCTCGACCACCGGGGCGCCGCCGACGCCGCCATCGTGTCCTGGATGTCCGCCCGCGCGCCCAGCCGCTCCCGGCTGGGCGAGGTGGCCGCGCTCTGGGCGGAGCTGGAGGGGCCGTACCTGGCGATGTGGCAGCGCGGCGAGTGCTCGGTGCAGGAGCAGCGGCGGCTGCGGCTCCGCGCGCTCTGCGAGGAGCTGGCCGTGCCCGAACCCGGCGACCTCGACGCCGCCTACGCCGACTTCACCGCCCGCTACCGGCGCGGGTGGACGGCCTTCCCCGACGCGGCCGGGGCGGTGAGGGAGCTGGGCGGGTTCGCGCTCGGCGTGCTCACGAACGGAGCCCAGCAGATGCAGGAGGAAAAGGTCCGGGCGATCGGGCTCGGAGGGCTGGTGGGCCCGGTGCTGACCGGCGAGGTGCTGGGCGGGCACTTCAAGCCGTCGCCCGCGTCGTACGCGGGGGCCGCGTCGGCGCTCGGCCTGGCGCCGGAGGAGGTCGTGCTGGTGGGCGACGACGTGGTGAACGACGTGACGGGGCCGGCGGCGGCCGGGATGCCGTCGGTCTGGCTCGACCGGTCCGGCGTGGAGCCGCCGCCCGCCGGGTTCCCTCGCATCACCTCACTGACCGGCCTGGCGGGGCTTTTCGGCGACCTCGGCCAGCGTGGAGTCCTCTAGCGCGAAGCCGCCCACGTGGGCCAGGTAGTCGCCGGCGGCCAGGGGATCTCCCAGGTAGACGCCGCCGGCCCGGCGCACGAGCAGCGCTCCCGCCGCCACGTCCCACGGGCTGACCCGGGTACCGTACGCGGCGTCGGACCATCCCGCGGCCACGTGCGCCAGGTTCAGCGCCGCGCTGCCCGGCCTGCGCACGGCGGCGAAGGACTCCAGGAAACGCCGGTAGCGCCGCAGCGCCTCCTCGCCCTCGGCGTCCAGGTCGTGGGGTGAGGGGTAGCTCGTCAGCAACGTCGCCTCCCGGTCGGCGCCGGCCCCGGCGCTGCGCAGGGGCGTGCCGTCACACCAGGCGCCGTCGGCGGAGGCGGTGAACTCGTCCTCGCGCACCGGGTCGTACACGACGCCCGCCACCAGCTCGCCCCCGACGGCGGCGGCGATGGACACGCAGAAGAACGGCAGCCCGGCGGCGAAGTTGGCGGTGCCGTCGATGGGGTCGACGTACCAGACCAGGTCGCCCGAGCCGGTCGTGCCGCCCTCCTCCCCCACGATCACGCTGCCGGGGTAGCGGGCGCCGATGACCGCGCGGATGGTCTCCTCGGCCGCCCGGTCATGCTCGGTCACGGGATCGTGGAAGTCGCGTTTGGTGGTCACGGCGGGCCGGGACCTGAAGGCCTTGCGCAGCCTGGGGCCGACGGCTCTGGCCGCCTCGGTGGCGGTGTCCAGCAGAGGGGTCACGTCCATGCGGAGCTCCAACGTCAGTCGATCGAGGTCATCGCAACCGTCATGCCCGATCCCGGGCGGCAGCACGCCCTTCCCTGACCTGTTTGTCAGGACATTATGACCTCGGTTAAGCTGATCAGCATGACCCGCGATCTCGCCATCGACCTGGATCGATCCAGCCCCGTGCCACTCTATTTCCAGGTGGCCGAGCAGATCGCCGAGGCGATCCGGCGGGGTGACCTGGCACCGGGCTCGCGGCTCGACAACGAGATCCTGCTGGCCGACAAGCTCGGCCTGTCGCGGCCCACGATCCGCCAGGCGATCCAGTATCTCGTGGACAAGGGCCTGCTCGTCCGCAAGCGGGGTGTCGGCACGCAGGTGGTGCACGGGCAGGTCAAGCGCTCGGTGGAGCTGACGAGCCTCTACGACGACCTGCGCAGGGCCGGCCAGGAGCCGGCCACGCAGGTGCTCGCCCTGGAGCCGCGCCCGGTCGACGAGGACATCGCCGGCATCCTGGGCGTGGAGCCGGGCACGGAGATCCTCTATCTCGAACGCCTGCGCTTCGCGGCCGGCGAGCCGCTGGCCGTGCTGCACAACTGGCTGCCGCTCGGCCTGGCCCCGCTCACCGCCGCCGGCCTCGAGGAGCGCGGCCTCTACGAGCTGCTGCGCGGCGCCGGCGTGCGGATGCGGGTGGCCAACCAGCGCATCGGCGCGCGCGCCGCCGGCCAGTCGGAGGCGAAGCTGCTGGACGAGCGGCGCGGCGCACCCCTGCTCACCATGATCCGCACGACGTACGACGACCAGGGCAGGGCCGTCGAGCACGGCTCGCACGTCTACCGGGCCTCGCACTACTCGCTGGAGGTCACGCTCATCGAGCGCTGAGGACGCGGCCCCGTCAGCGATCGCGCCCGAGCGAGCGGGACAGACATGCGTACCGGAACGATGATCGCCGCAGGCGTCTTCGCGGCCGCCGCCATGGTCGCCGCTCCGGCTCCCGCGCAGGCGGCGGCACCGTCCTGCCTCACCTTCAAGCTCGACGACGACGGGGCCAAGGACAAGCTGTGGGTCTGGAACAACTGCTCGAAGGCGTGGAGTTCCGGGTCAGGCTGGCCAACGGGCCGGACGGCGTCTGCACGTACATGGAGCCGGGCAGCCGTTACAGCACGTTCACGTGGGAGTGGCCGCAACGTTTTGACGGGCTCAGGACCTGCTGAGACACGGCTGTCGCGGGGCCGGCGGCCACCGCGGGCGCCACGCACCCGACCCGTCCGGAAATTTCCGGACGGGTCATCTTCTTGTCATCAGTGCTCCCGCAACCCTTGGCAACAGGCCTTTCCGGCACTTAAGGTCAGTGCAATGCCACACATTACTGGGATGGTTCATGACGTCTAAGCAGGTCAAACCCCCGGCCGGCGCCGTACGTACGGCGGCGGGAGCGGTACGGCCCGTCCCCGCGGTGCGCATGACCGGCGGTCTGCTCCACGACTGGCGGCGCCGGAACAGCACGGCCACGATCCCGCACACCATCGAGCAGCTCAGGGCGGCCGGCAACGTCGCCAACCTGAGCCGCCTCCAGGACCCGGACCCCGCCCCCTACCGCGGCCGGTACCCCTTCCTCGACACCGACCTGTACAAGACCCTCGAAGGGCTCGCGTACGACCTCGGCGACGGCCGTGCCGCGGAGCCGGTCCGGCCGTTCTACGAGGAGGTCGTCGGCCTCCTGGAGCGTGTCCAGGCCCCCGACGGCTACCTCAACTCCTTCTTCCAGGACCCGGCGGCGCCCAAGAAACCGTGGGAGGACCTGGCCTGGGGGCACGAGCTGTACAACCTGGGCCACCTGATCCAGGCCGCCGTCGCCGCGCACCGCAGGATGGGCGACGACCGGCTGCTGCGGGTGGCGACGCGCTTCGCCGACCTGGTGGTCTCCCGGTTCGGCGAGACGGGCGTCTGCGGGCATCCCGAGGTCGAGATGGCCCTGGTCGAGCTGTACAGGGAGACGGGCGAGCGCCGCTATCTGACGCAGGCGGCCCGGTTCGTCGACCGCCGCGGCACGGGCGCGCTCAAGCACAGCATCTTCCCCGGCGACTACTTCCAGGACCACGTGCCCTTCCGCGAGCTGCCGTCGGTGACCGGGCACGCGGTGCGCATGGGCTATCTGGCGGCCGGCGCGGCCGACGTGCTCCTGGAGACGGGCGACCCGTCGCTGGCCGAGGCGCTGGAGCGGCTGTGGGACGACATGGTGGGGAGCAAGCTCTACATCACGGGCGGGCTGGGCAGCCGGCACTCCGACGAGGCGATCGGCGACCGCTACGAGCTGCCCTCGGAACGGGCCTACAGTGAGACCTGCGCGGCCGTCGCCGTCATGCAGTGGGCCTGGCGGATGTTCCTCGCCACAGGCGGCGCGGAGTACGTGGACGTCTTCGAGCGCGTGCTCTACAACGCCTACGCCGTGGGGTTGTCGGCGGACGGCACGGCCTTCTTCTACGACAACCCGCTCCAGCGCCGCCCCGACCACGAGCAGCGCAGCGGCGCGGAGCCCGGCGGCGAGCCGCTGCGGCGGGCCTGGTTCGGCTGCCCCTGCTGCCCACCCAACATCGTGCGGTGGATGGCGCAGCTCTCCGACTACGTGGCGGCCGAGCGGGACGGCGCCGTCTTGGTCACCGTCTACACTCCGGCCAGGATCGAGGGCTCGGAGCTGGACCTGGCCATGGAGACCGGCTACCCGTGGGACGGCGACGTGCTCCTCACGGTCCAGCGGGCCCCGGGCGAGCCGTACGAGCTGGTGCTGCGGGTCCCCGGCTGGGCCAGGGACGTGACCGTCGCCGTCAACGGCGAGCCGCTGGACGCCGCGCGGCGAGACGGCTGGCTCACCCTGCGGCGCGCGTGGGCGGCGGGCGACGAGGTACGGCTGCGCCTGCCCATGCCGGTCAGGGCGCACGGCTCGCATCCCTACCTCGACGCCACCAGGGGCGCGGTCAGCCTGGCCCGCGGGCCGCTCGTCTACTGCGTCGAGCAGCAGGACAGCCCGGTGCCCGTCGACGACCTGGTGCTGCGCGTTCCCGACGTTGTTAACGCGAACATCGAGCGGCGGGACGGAGCCGTCGTGCTCCACGTGACGGCCGGATCCGCTCCCCCGCCCTCGGCCGAGCTCTACCCCGAGTTGCCGGCCGCGCAGCCGGAAGCGCCGGCGGACGTCACCGCGACCTTCGTCCCCTACTTCCTGTGGGGCAACCGCGGCCCCCAAGCCATGCGGGTCTGGGTCAGGTCCCCGGCCCACGAGATCTGACGGAAAGAAGGCGACATGAGGAGATCGGCGGCGCTCACGAGCGTCACCCTGACCGTCCTGCTGGCGCTCACCGCGTGCGGAGGCGGCGGGGCCCCCTCGCAGAGCGCGGGCGCCGGGGCCGCGAAGCCCGCGACGGGCGGAACCGTGCACGTCCTGGCCAACGCGGACTTCTCGCACCTGGACCCCGCGCGCGGCTTCGACGGCGGCGTGAACAACTTCTACCGGCTCATCTACCGAGGGCTGACGACGTTCGGCGCGGGCCCGGGGGCCGAGGGCACGAAGATCGTGCCCGATCTCGCCACCGACACGGGAACGCCGTCCGACGACGCCAAGACGTGGACGTTCACCCTCAAGGACGACCTGTTCTTCGAGGACGGCACGCCGATCGACAGCGAGGCGGTGAAGTTCGGCTTCTCGCGGGCGTTCGACCCGGAGGCCGGGATCGGCTCGCCGTACGGCAGGATGCTGCTCGACGCGCCGAAGGACTACAAGGGCCCCTACCTGTCGGGCGACCTCGACACCATCGAGACGCCCGACGACAAGACCGTGGTCATCCACCTGCGTAAGCCCTTCCCCGACTTTCCGAGCGCGCTGGCACAGCCCGTCTTCGTGCCCTTCCCCAAGGGCACCGGCGCGGGGGGCGCGTTCGACAGCAAGCCGATCGCGAGCGGGCCGTACAAGGTGGCGAGCTACCAGCGCAACGCCTCGCTCAAGCTGGTACGCAACCCGCACTGGAAACGCGGGACCGACGACGTGCGGGCGGCCAAGCCGGACGCCTTCCAGTGGACGTTCGGCCTCGACGCGGCCACGATCGACGAGCGCATGCTGGCCGGTCAGGGCGCCGACGCCGACGCCATCGCCGGCCCGTCGATCCAGGCGGCGACCGTGGCCCGGGTGCAGGCGCCGCAGTTCAAGGCGCGCACGCTCAGCGGCCTGGGCGGCTGCACGACGTACATGAGCCTCAACACCACCAAGAAGCACCTCGGCGACGTGCGGGTGCGGCAGGCCATCAACCACGCGGTCGACAAGGACACCGTGGTGGCCGCGCTGGGCGGCTCCAGCCTGGCGCTCAAGGGCACGGCGATCCAGCCGCCGACCATCGCGGGCCGCGTGGAGTACGACCCGTACCCGTACGACGTGGACAAGGCCAAGGCGCTGCTGGCCGAGGCGGACAAGGCCGGCGGGTTCTCGCTCACGCTCGACACCCGTCCGGTGCCGAAGATGCAGGCGGTCGCGGTGGCGATCCAGGAGGCGCTCAAGCAGGTGAAGATCGACGTCAAGATCAACAACATCGACACCTCGACGTTCTACGAGGTGATCGGAACTCCGGCGCAGCAGCACGACGCCGCGATCACCGGCTGGTGCCCCGACTGGGCGTCCGGCGCGACGTTCCTGCCGCCGCTGTTCGACGGCCGCGCCATCACCGCCAAGGGCAACGCGAACCTGGCGCAGATCGACGACAAGGAGATCAACGAGCGGATCGACGAGATCGCCGCCATGCAGAACGTCGAGGCGGCCAACGCGGCCTACGGCGAGCTGGACAAGGAGATCATGAAGCGCGCGCCGATGGTGCCGCTCGCCTACGAGAAGGTCGTCCTGGTCACGGGCTCGAACATCGCGGGCGCCTACCTGTCCGACGCCTACTCCGGCGGGATCGACCTCGTCTCCGTCGGCCTGGCCAAGCCGACCACGTAGATGACCGTCGCAGCTCACTCACAGCAGGTGGCGGGCCCGCCCGCCACCTGC
>NZ_JAAAHR010000110.1:0-32052 GCF_009908215.1 Nonomuraea sp. K271
CCTGCCCGCAGCCCTGCCCGCCGCCCTGCCCGCCGCTGTGCCTTCCATTGTGCCCGCCGCCCTGCCACAGGGCGGCGGCGTCGACGACGAGCGAGGGGTCGGCCAGGCTGTGCACCTGCACGACGGCGCGGAACTCGGCGGCGAGGCCCCCCGCCGAGTTCCCGCCCAGGTGGTCGGCCTCCAGCCGCAGCGACAGGCGCACGCCGGCGTCGAGTCCCGCCGACACCTCCTCGGCCCATCCGCGCAGGTGCGGCACCTTGACGGGTTTCATGGCGGCGTAGGCGGCGGTGCCGGTGGCCCTGACGGCGCCGGGGGAGCGGGGCATGGTGTCGGCGACGGCGTCCAGGAAGGCGCGCACGAGCGGCTCGGCGTCGGGCAGCCTGATCCCGTCGTCCTGCGGGGCCGGGTTTGCCAGGGGCACGGCGCGGGCAGTGGCGGGCATGGCATCGGCCAGATCGCGTACGCGCTGGACGTCGGCGGCGTCCAGCGGCCCCGCGCGCCAGGAGTCGTGCTCGCCCACCGTCACCCCGGGCAGCACGCGCCCCCGGGTGACGAGCTGGAGCGCCACGAGGGCCACCGCGCCCCAGAATCGTGTGGCAGGGTGGACGCCGGGGCCGGTGCGGGCCCGGGCCAGCGCGGCTACCGCTTCGTTCACCGGCACGACGGTCGCCGCGACCTGCTGGGTGCGCACCTTGCCGCCGTTCTGCTCGGCCACCGTCATGGTGGACTCACCGTCCGGATCGAGAAAGGCGACCACTCCCGACCTGGGGGGATCGCCGGGTTGGAAGACTGCCGCGTGTCGTACCAGATCCGTCAAGGAGCTCACGGCCGTACAGTGTACGGTACACCGGAGGTGTGGTTTACCACAGTCCGGGACGGCCACCTGCCGCATTACCGTCGTGCCCGATCGTCCCTAGCGTGGCTCCCATGACTGACTGGGTCGTTGGACTGATGGAGAGCCTCGGGGCCCCCGGGGCCGGGCTCGCGATCGCGCTGGAGAACATCTTCCCGCCGCTGCCGAGCGAAGTGATCCTGCCGCTGTCGGGGTTCACCGCCAGCAAGGGCGAGCTGGGGCTGTTCGAGGTGCTGCTGTGCACGACGCTCGGCTCGGTGCTGGGGGCGCTGGCGCTCTACTGGGTGGGCGCGGCGCTGGGCCGCGAACGCACCCTCGCGCTGGCCGCCAGGCTTCCCCTGGTCAAGACCTCCGACATCGAGAAGACCGAGGCCTGGTTCGATCGCCACGGCCGCAAGACCGTCTTCTTCGGCCGGATGATCCCCGTCTTCCGCAGCCTCATCTCCATCCCCGCGGGCGTGGAGCGTATGCCGTTGCCGACGTTCACGCTGCTGACCACGGCCGGCAGCCTCATCTGGAACACGATCTTCGTGATGGCCGGCTATCTCCTGGGCCGGCACTACGCGGTGGTGGAGACGTACGTGGGCGCCGGCAGCTACGTGGTGATCGGCCTGGTCGTGCTGGCGATCGTGGTCTTCGTCGGGGTCCGGCTGGCCGAACGCCGCAAGGGCAGGCATGCGTCTGGCCGTTGAGGGGCTGCGGCTGCTCGGCGCGGTGACGCTCGGTGCGCTGACGGCGCTGTGCGAGCTGGTGTTCCTGCTGGTGACGCTGCCGTTCCAGGCCAACCCCAACGTCGTGGCCTCCGCGCGGCGCCTGGCCCGGCTGGAGGCGCGCCGGCTGCGCCTGGACGCCGCCGGCCTCACCGCGCTCACGGGCGGCGACCTGCGGGCCTCTCTCTACCTCGCCGCGCGCGTCCCCCTCGGGCTGCTGGGCGGGATGGTGATCACCCTGCTGGTGTACGGCGCGGGCGCGGCGGTGCTCATCGTCGTGCTGTGGGGGCAGGGCCTGCCGTTCGACGGCATGCTTCCCTCGCTGCCCCTGGCGGCCTACGCGTTCGTGGCCGGGTGCGTGCTGCTGTTCCTCGACCTGTCGGGCGTGGTGGGGGTGCACGCGCTGGAGCGCATGCTGATCGTGCGGATGCTGGGCCCCGACCGTACCCAGGCGCTGGAGCGCAGGATCGCCGAGCTGGCCGAGAGCCGGGCGGGCATCGTGGCCGCCGTCGACTCCGAGCGGCGCAGGATCGAGCGTGACCTGCACGACGGCCTGCAGCAGCGGCTGGTGGCGTTGTCCATGCTGATCGGGCGTTCGAAGCGGAACCGGCCCGAGCTGCTGGAGCAGGCGCACCAGGAGGCGCAGGAGGCGCTGGCGGAGCTGCGCGAGGTGGCCTGGCGCGTCTATCCCAGCGGCCTGGACTCCCTCGGCCTGGACGAGGCGCTGGCGGGCGTGGCCGAACGGTCCGACGTACCGGTCAAGGTGACGTGCCAGCTGCGGCGGCGCCCGCCCATGGCGGTGGAGACGGCGGCCTACTTCCTGGTCAGCGAGGCGGTGACCAACGCCGCCAAGCACGCCGCCGCCTCGCTCATCACGGTCGAGGTGCACGAGGAGGACGATCAGGTGGTCGTGCGGGTGCGCGACGACGGCTGCGGCGGCGCCAGGGCGGCGGGCGGCGGCCTGTCCGGGCTGGCCCGGCGGGTGGCGGCGCTGGACGGCACGTTCGAGCTGACCAGCCCGCCGGGCGGGCCGACGTCGATCACGGCGGTGCTGCCGTGCGGGTGATCCTCGCCGAGGACTCCACGCTGCTGCGCGAGGGCCTGGTCCGGCTGCTGGTGGACGAGGGCCACGAGGTCCCGGTGGCGGTGGACGACGCCGAGTCGCTGGTGTCGGCGGTGGCGGCGTACGAGCCGGACATCGCGGTGGTGGACGTGCGCATGCCGCCGACCCACACCGACGAGGGGCTGCGGGCCGCGCTGGAGATCAGGGCGCGCTGGCCGGCGGTCAGGGTGCTGGTGTTGTCGCAGTACGTCGAGAAGCGGTACGCCGCCGAGCTGATGAGCGCGGACGTCGAAGGTGTCGGCTATCTGCTGAAGGACCGGGTGGCGCAGGTCGGCGACTTCCTGGACGCACTGGAGCGGGTGGGGGCCGGGGGAGCGGCGTTCGACCCGGAGGTGGTGCGCCAGCTGCTGGCCCGCACCACCCAGGTGGATCCCCTGGCCCGGCTCACCGCGCGCGAGCGTGAGGTGCTGGAGCGGATGGCGCAGGGGCTGACCAACGCCTCGATCGCGCAGGCACTGCACGTGTCGCAGAGCGCCGTGGAGAAGCACGTGAACTCGCTGTTCGACAAGCTGGGCCTGTCGCACACCACCGGCTACAGCCGCCGGGTGCTGGCGGTGCTGCACTTCCTGGAGTCGTGACAACACGGCCGGCGTTGCGCAGGAGGCGGCTCTACTGGGGCAGGTGCGTCCTGATCTCGCCGACCAGCTCGATCTGGCCCAGGAAGTCGCGCCCGTCGAGCGCGAACCCGATCTCGTCCACTCCGGCTTCGGCGAAGGCCGACACCCGTTCGGCCGCCTCGGCCGGTGAGCCGGAGATGCCGGCCTGGCGTGCCTCGTCGGCGGAGAGCTGGAAGAATTCCGCCAGCTGCGCCTCCATGGCCTGCCGCGCCTCGCGGTCCGCGCCAAGAACGGTGTGCACGCCCAGCAGCACGCGCGGCATCGGCCTGCCGTACTCCTCGGCGAGTTCGCGCAACCTCGCCAGCGCCGTCCGGATTCCCGCCGGTGTCAGCGCCGAGGCCAGCCATCCGTCGGCGAGGCGTGCCACCCGCCGCAACGCCGTTCCGCTCGTACCTGAGCCGACGAACAGGGGTGGCACCGGAGCGGCGGGGGCCAGGGTGAGGCTCACCCCGTTGGCGACGGTGGTGTCTCTACCCGCGATCAGGCCGGGCAACGCCCGCAGCGCCTCATCGGTCATGCGGCCCCGT
Source organism: Nonomuraea sp. K271 (assembly GCF_009908215.1). Lineage (NCBI taxonomy): Bacteria > Bacillati > Actinomycetota > Actinomycetes > Streptosporangiales > Streptosporangiaceae > Nonomuraea > Nonomuraea sp. K271. The sequence continues at coordinate 3,831 of NZ_JAAAHR010000110.1, forward strand.
CCGGTGCGCGGCGCGCCGAGCGCGGCCCAGAACGGCGAGCCGGGGAATCCGCCGATTCCCACTCCCAGCCGCACCCTGCCCCGCGAAAGGTGCTGCAGCGTCTGCACCTGGGCCGCCATCATGGCCACCGGCCGCGTGGGAACCGACAGCACGCCGAAGTCGAGGCTCACCCGCTCCGTCACGGCGGCGGCGGTGGCCAGGGCGACGACGCTTTCCAGCGCCGTCGTCCCGTCTCCGACGAGCACGTCCGGGGCACTGACCGCATCGGCTCCGACGGTCTCGGCCAGCCGCGCCGCCCGCGCCACGCCCCCCGGCCCCAACGTCTCGATCTCCTGCATGGTCGGTAGCCCGACCCCGAACTTCACCATGACACCACGATTCATCAACCGTGGCCGAGGTCAAGCGCCGCCCTCACGAGTTGATCGCGAAACGGCATAGCACTACGGTTACACCTGTAACGAAGTGTTTACAGGATGGGATGTCATGACGGCGGCCGAGCCGACCGGCGACGAACTGGTGGAGATGCTGGCCGCGCTGGCCAGCCCGCTGCGGCTGCGTATCGTCGCCACCTTGGCCGGCGGACGCGACTACGTCAGCCATCTCGCCCGCGAGATCGGCGTGAGCCGCCCGCTGCTGCACATGCACCTGCGCCGGCTGGAGGCGGCCGGCCTGGTCACCGGCACTCTCGAGCTGTCGGACGACGGCAAGGCCATGAAGTACTACGAGGTCACCGGGTTCGACCTGCGCCTGACGGCGCCCGCGCTGGCCGAGGCGGCCAAGACCCTCACCAGGCCGGACCCGGAGCAGGGTCCAGGATCCAAGGAGCACTCCTGATGGACATGTCGTGGCCCGTGGCGATCCTGCTCATCGCCGTGCTGCTCGTGGCCGGGTTCCTCATCGCCGTGGTCGTCGTGGGCCTGTTCGACGCGCGCAAGACGAGGGCCGCCGCCGACCAGGCCGACGACCTGCGCCGGCTCGTGCGCCGCTTCGAGCAGCTGGCCGAGACCACGCTGGACGCCCAGCAGCGGACGGCCGCCGACCTGGCGGAGCTACGGGCCCGTACGGCGTCGATCGAGCAGATCTTACGGACCGTCGAGTAGGCGGCATCGAGTAGGCGGCGTCGAGTAGCGGGGATCAGCCCGTACGGCGCAGCAGCGCGCCCAGCCGGCGCAGGGAGTGGCGGGCGAGCGCGTGGACGAGGGGGCGGGCCAGCGGCCACAGGGCCCGGCCCAGCGGCCCGAACGGCAGGCGCAGTTCCTCGGCCCAGATGACCCGGCTGCCGCAGTCGTGCGGCCGTACCCGGATCGCGCCGCGGCCGCGCACCACGCGCCCGGTGTGGTCCATGACCACCAGTGCGGGCGGGTCCCAGCGGGTGATCGTCATCGTGTCCAGGAAGCCGAACGGCCACATGCCCGTGTAGGCCTCGACGGCGTGCTCGCCTGCCTGGCGGGCGGTGGTCATGAACATCCACTCCCGGTGCCTGGGCCAGTCGGTGATCAGCGCGAACACCCGTTCCGGCGGTGCGGGCACATGGACGGCGACGGCCGCGTACACGGGTTTCATCCGGTTCCTGCCCTCCGGGCGTGTGTTCTTCCCGTTCGGACCCTACCCACCCCTGCCCGCGGCTCGCGGGCCGGAGGGCGTCGCCGCCGGTCACGACCGGCGTTAGCTCCCCTTGTCAGGCAGGGAGTCCAGCCAGGCGCTGAGCCGCCGGCCTTCGCGGACCATGACGTCGGGCTCGCGCAGCGCGTTGGCCAGCAGCGACATGCCCTGGTAGGCGCCGACCAGCGTCAGGGCATGATCCTCGGGGCCGGGCAGCCCGAGCTCGCGGAACTGGCGTTCTGTCCAGTCGAGCAGCAGCCGGATGACCTTGCCGGTCTCCTCGCCGAGGCCGCCCTCGCCGCGCTTGCCGAGTTCGGCGGCGAGGGTGCCGGTGGGGCAGCCGCAGCGGGCGGCGAGATCACGCTCGCCCACCCACGCCTCGACCAGGCCCTTGAGCCGCCGCCTGGGGTCGGGGAGGAGGTCGAGCCGGGCGGTGAGGGTCTCCAGCCCGTGGGCGTGCTCGCTCAGGGCGGCCGCGACAAGATCGTCCTTGGTCTTGAAGTAATAGTAGACGTTGCCCACGGGGACGTCGGCGGCGCGGGCGATGTCGGCGATGGTGGTGCGCTCGACGCCCTGCTCGTGCACGATCCGGGCGGCGGCGGCCGTCAGCCGCTGCCGTTTGGCGGTCGCCGTCCTGGCCCGCATGCCCTTCGAGTGAGCCACCTCACTCACTATAGGGGGAACCGAATGCGCAAAAGGAGGCCGCGGTCGGGCGTAATCGCTGGTCGTGGCAGGGTCTGCATCCGTGTGGATCGCACACCTTACCCACGGTTCAAGCCGCTTGGCCGGTCCCGCCCTCCCGATGATCAACGGGGTGGGGTGGGCGGCGGCCATGACATCGCGCACGGCCTGGCTGATCCGGTCGGCCACTTGGGAGTCGCCATCGTCTGGCTGCCGGGCGTCCAGCCAGACGATGGCGACTCCCAAGTGGGCCTCGCTGTAGTCCCGGGAAATCTCCAACGGATGTGCCTGACCTGCGGCGATACCGAGAGCCTGGACGACAGTCACGAGGCGTCGACGTTGGGATCATGGATGATGACGAGCCGAGGTTCGGCTACGGCCAAGGACGGCGGCTGTGGAGCGAGCGCGATCGCGATGCCGAGCGAGTCCCGGACGCACCCCGCTGTTCACCGGCACGACGCCGCGCACGCACTTCGCCGCGTGCAGAGTGCGGCGCAACATGCCCCACTCCTTCAAAGCGGCAGCCAGGGTGTCTGCCGGGAGGCGGCCGACCACTTGCCCGCCACCGGGGAGGCGGTGGCCTGGCCGTACTTCAGCGACCCGGCCATGCGCAGCAGGTCGGGCCAGCACTCGGTGATCAGGTCTTCGTTCCAGCGCGCGCTCAGCAGCGGCCCGGCGTGCGGATAGCGCTTGACCGTCTCCGTGGGCGTCTCGATCAACGCCCCCTCCGTCTTGGACCTGGCCCGCGACTCCCGAGCGGACAAGGCCTGGTCGAACAGCATCACCACCTCGTCGACTTGATCGATCGCCGATTGGGTGACCACTGCCAGCAAGATCGGATAGAGGCGCTGTGGCTTGCGGCGTTCCGGCGCCTGGTTGGTCGAGCGGCGGGCCACCGGAGCCAGAAAGCGGCGCCGCTCAGTGCCCGTGTACAAACTGATCGTCACGTCGGTTCGGGAGACCCGGATGCGAGTCGTCGTCCCATGGGGATGATCAGGGCCCACAGGACCATGGCCTCGTGATGCTCGGATAACCGTTCATAGTCCCGCACGCATCGCCTGCGCTGGGAGATCCACGACAGCGTGCGCTCCACCACCCACCTGCGGGGCAGGACCACGAAGCCGCTGACATCGTCGTCGCGCTTGACGATCTCCAAGGTGAGCCGGACACGAGACATCCCCACCAGACCTCAGACCACCAGCTCAGAGGCTCCCTGGAGCGGATCCACACCCAACGGGCCGAAGCGATAGCGGTGCCAGTGCCGGTCGGCCACGCGTGCGGCGACCTCGGCCCTCGGATAGCGGGCGGTATACGACAGGAGAAGTACGGCGAGGGACGCTACCGGGTGGATTCGGCGATGAGCCGGCGGGGGCAGGATCGGGGTCAACAGCCCGAGGTCGGCCGACCTCAGAGGGCAGCACCACTCACCTGTCACCAGGAGTCCTGCCATGCTCGCACCTCGCGTGCCCCGTCGTTCCGCCGCTCTGTCCGCCGCCGTCCTGGCCGTGACCCTGGCGAGTGGCTGTGCCGGCGCCCAGGCCAGCCAGTCCGCCCAGGCCAATCCCATGACGACCTGGATCGGCGACAACGCCGAACCCTTGAAGCGAACCGACGCCAGCGGATCGGTCGCCGATCTGGCCTCGCTGCGACCGATCGTCAAGGACGCGAAGGTCGTCGCCCTGGGCGAGCCGTCGCACGGCACGCATGAGCAGCTCACCGTCCGGCACAGGGCCATCCGGTACCTGGTGGAGGAGCTGGGATTCCGGACAGTGGCCTGGGAGGAGAGTTGGGGCAGTGGCGTGGCCATCGACCGCTACGTCGTCACCGGCAAGGGCGACGCGCGCGAGGTCGTCTCCCAGATGGGGTTCCAGTGGCGAAGCGAGGCCATGCTCGGCCTGGTGCGCTGGATCCGCGAGTTCAACCGGGACCGCGCCGACGACGACAAGGTCCGCTTCCTCGGCGCCGACGTCATGGAAGTGCGGGCCATCCCCTTCGACGAGGTACGGCGATACGTCAAGGACGTCGCGCCCGGCCGCCTGAAGGAGTTGGACCGCGACCTGCGCCCGATCCGCTACCGCGGCACGCTGGAGGCCCACTTCGGCTGGTATTTCAAGCAGTCCCCCAAACAGCAGCGGGAGCTGGTGCGGCACGCCCGCGCGGTCAAGGAACTCGTGGACGGTCTACCGGCGGGCATGTCGCGGATCGACCTTGACGACGCCGTCCAGCACGCCACCACGATCCTGGGATTCTACGAGTCCTACGCCGAACAGATCGCCGAGGCCCCTGAACCGGTACGCGACCAGTACATCGCCGACCTCATCGACGGGTGGCAGCGCCGCACCGGTCACCGGATCGTCTACAACGCGGCCAACGTCCACACCACCGCAGCTCCCCGGGTCACCTGGCAGTTCCCGCCCGACCCCAGCGCTCTGCGGAACAAGGTCATGGCCGGCGGTCATCTCCGCAAGCGATACGGCCGCTCGTACATCTCGATCGGGACTGTCTCCCACCGCGGGAAGATTCTCGGCGGCTGGGAGCTGGGACCGCCCTCGGTCTTCACCGTCCCGCCGCCCGGCCGCGCGATGATCGACCACATCCTTGGGACGGCCAAGCATCCCAACTACCTGCTCGACCTGCGGGCGAAAGCGCCCGCACAGGTGCGCAAATGGCTGGCCGCCCCCGCCACGATGCGTATCATCGGCTCGGCCTACGACGCGAAGAAGGACGCCGACTACATGATGCGGATCGACTCGATGGGCGGCGGCTTCGACGCGATCCTGCACCTCGGCAGGACGACGCCCACTCGCCTGCTCAAGGAGGGCTAAGGTTGTCAGGGTGCCGTTGGTCCGCTCGACGATCCATCGTTTCGGCTGGGGCACCCATTCCTGGTCGGCAAGGTTGCGCTGGACGATCTCGACGTCGATCCCGAGGGTAGCGCCATGGTCGGCGACGCTGTTCTTGAAGCCCTGGTCGACCAGGGCTTTGGCCACCGTTCCGGAGGTCTGCGCGGCGACCCGGTCCAGCAGGGCCATCCCCGCGACGTTGTCGTGCCGAGGCGGGCCAGCGTAATCACCGCGATGACCGGGCCGAACACGTCCACTGCCAGGCCTTTTCGGCCGGGCTCCTTCTTGGTCGCGTCCAGGCCCGTCGTCGTGGCCGCCAGCCGCCAGCGGGGACCCCGGCCGCCGCGCGGACCCCCTGGACGCCCGCACTCACGAACTGACGTGTAGTCACCATTCAACCACCGCAGGAGTTCCAGCGCGTGTGGACCGCCGCCCTCGCGCGGAAGCCGGAAGGGACCGCTGACGGCGGCCGCCTGGCCTACGCGGCCACCTTCGCGATGAAGGCGGTCAGGTTGTCCCGCGTGCGAGCCACCCGCTCCTGCACCGTCAGGGTCTCCTCGAAGTCGCCCCCCGCCGTCTGCTTCCGGCCCCGTGTATAGAGGGAACAGTCCAGGTCGGAGCAGAGATAGCGGCCCACGGTGTTGCCCAGCCGCCCCGCCTCCCCGGTGCGCCGCGCGCTCATCAGCGCCACCCCGCCCCCGGTGCGGATGGTCAGGCACAACGAGCACATGCTGCGCGAGGCGAAGCCCCGCGCCGTCCCCCGAACCGCCCGCAACGCGATCCCCACCAGGCGGCCGTCCTCGCGCTCGGCCACCATGTAGCCGCGGTCGGGTGCCCCGGGATCGCGCCAGCCGAGGAAGTCGAGGTCCTGCCATGGTTGCTCGGCGAGGTCCGCCGGCAGGCTCAGCCGCTTGGCCTCGCCTTTGGAACAGTTCACGAACGAGTTGCGGATGTCGCCTTCTGTCACCGGTCTCATGTGCCGTACGCTAGTCAGCCTAATATAATTAGGCAAAACATTAATTGGTTTAGCGGAGGTCGTCATGGCACGCGCGGGCATCACCGCCGAACGGCTCGCTCGCGCGGCGGCCGAGGTGGCCGACGAGCTCGGCTTCGACCACGTGACCGGCTCCGCGGTGGCGCGCCGCCTCGGCGTGAAGGAGCCCAGCCTGTACGCCCACATACGCAACGCCCGCGAGCTGAAAGTACGGGTGGCGCTGCTGGCCCTGCAGGAGATGGCCGACCAGACCGCCGCCGCGATCGCCGGCCGCGCCGGCAAGGACGCCCTGACCGCCTTGGCCGGCGTCTACCGCGACTACGCCAGAACCCACCCCGGCCGCTACGCCGCCTCCCGCCACGAACTCGATCCCGAAACCGCCGCCGACAGTGCCGGCCCCCGCCACGCCGAGATGCTGCGCGCCCTGCTGCGCGGCTACGACCTGCCCGAACCCTGCCAGACCGACGCCGTACGCTTCCTCGGCGGAGCCATCCACGGATACGTCAGCCTTGAAGCGGCCGGCTCCTTCAGCCACACCCCGCGCGACACCGACGCCTCCTGGGTCTGGACACTGGACACCCTCGACCTTGCCCTGCGAGCCCGCTCAGCCAACCCCGCCTGACGGTCGCCCCGACACATTGATAGTGATCAACTATGCTCGTGAACGATGAGCTGATCTTGCATGCCGTAGATCTTGAAAAGGCTGATTTCTCTGGAGTGCGTCCTCGCTATCTCGATATCGGTGTAGGAAGTACACTAACGCGTTGCGATTTCAGTGGGATCCGGCCCGCAGGTCCACCCACGTTCGGTAGCGGGGCGGAGCCGACGACCTACGTGGAGTGCACCTTCGACCGTATGCCCATCGAAGGTGGAGGTGCGGGTAGGGCAAGCTTCCTGCGCTGCTCATTTCTCGGCGTAGTGATCAAGGATTACCGTTTTGCCGACTCGCAGTTCACTGACTGTCGTTTCAGCGGCGATCTGGCTGCGGTCATATTTTCAGCACGCCCCAGTCTCGGTTTTGCACTGAGAGAGCGCAACGCGTTCAGGGGAAATGACTTCTCTGTTGCACAACTGCGTGATGTGGATTTCCGACAGGGTGTGGATCTCCACTGGCAGCGCCTTCTCCAGGGGCGAAGTACATTGTAGTCCCATTCGCCGAACGTGTCCTGTCGAAAGCGTGGCGTACTGTCTCGGCGCGAAGTGATGAGGCTGTGACAGAGTAATCCACGAACGACCGCTTCCTTTTGGCGTGCAGGGTCTTCTTGGCGAGGCCGAGCGCGTCGACCGGCTTTCTGATTGACTTCCTGTGCATCGGGCCAGCATTCCCGAATGGGTGGAAATGCGGGAAGAATTCGGATTTGTGATATAGCGCGGCCCCAGCGGCCTACGCCCGAAGTCGCGCGAACTGAGTGTGAGGACCTCGATCCGGTAGCCGCGACCTGCCCGACGTCGTCGCCCGGTCACGAGCCCGCTGACGGCCACACTTCGAGGGAGCGGCGCAGCTCGCAGAGGATTCAGCCGCGTAACACCCGGCCCGGCCTGCTGTAATAGCCCCTTGTTCAGATCTTCGCGTCGCCAGGTCGCGTGTCGTTGCTCTATGCGCGCTGTGAGGTTCAGGAAGTTCACCGAAAAGCCAGCGGAAGATTTCTTCGTCACCGAAGTATGCCTGGTCTATCGATCACGTGGTTCATACCTTTCTGGTGTCGGATCCTGCATATATCCAGGCGAGGGGACGCATGAAAGCCTACGCAGAAGATTCAGGCCAACCACAGAGATGGAGCTTCTACCGCCCAGGGCGCAGGAGGCGAACTGAGGTAGCGGTACGAACGGCAGAGGAAGCGCGTAAGCAGAGCGAACGGCTCTCAGCCGAGATCACGGAACGGCTGGATGGGCTGAGAGCCGCCGTAGACGAGAGGCTCGACCGGCTATCGGCGGACGTCGCCCAGCTCAAGCAGTCTCGCCCGACGCCGGCGCCGACCGAGGAAGAGGAGCTTGGACGCCTCCTCGTCGCAATCATGGACGAGGGCCATTACGCCATCTGGTTTCATACGAAGATCGCTCAGTTCGTCACCGGGGAGACCGTTCAAGGAGCGCGTCTAGCCGCCAGGACAGTTCTCGGAGCCAGCCGGGAGAAGCCACTGCCGGAATGGGCGGTCAGGGCATTCGCCCAGCTGGCAGAGGATCCGTTGCATGCGTCTCAACCGCCAACCTGATGAGGTCGGCCCAATGCTGACCCGCGCGGGACGAGGCGTGACAGTGGTGTCGCTCCTGCCAGCGCTGGTTGCCATTGCTGCAGGTGCCGCGCTGGCGGCGCTGGCGGGCGAGGTCGCCGTGGAGCGGGCCGGCAGCGCAGCGATCACCCAGAACGAAGCCGGCTTGCCCGAGATGGTCAAGCGCCGCGCGATGCCACGCCGTCGGCTGTGGCTGACGGAGGCGCCATGGACGTCGGTCATGCTCCGCCGAGGATCCACGAAAGCGTGGCCGTCACCCTGGGCCTGCTGCTGGTCGTCATCGTCACCGCCGCCAGCGTACAAGACCGCGACGGTGCCAAGCCCGCGCTGGAACGCCTGCGCGACTGGTACGAGCGGATCAAGCTGGTCCGGGCCGGCAGCGCCTACGCCGGAAAGCTCGTGACCTGGGCCAGAAAGCACGTCCGGCTCGCCTTGGAGATCGTCAAGCGCGGCGACGATGTCAGCGGCTTCGTGGTCCTGCCCGGGCCACCGCCACAGGCGAGCCTGTACTGGCTGCAAGGACGTGCCCCGCTGGGACGGACCCGCCGTCCTGGCCGGTCACCGCGCCGCCGGGCAGATCCTCATCGTCGACCCCCTACGACAAGGAGCCGCCCGGAGTCGGGCTGTTCGGCGACGACCCCGCCGACGGGCAGGCCGTGCTGACCCCGCCCACCGGACCTGCCATCTTGATCACCGCGCTCGCCCCGAACACGCTGCGGCTACGCCACCGCCTCGACGCAGCTGGTGCTTTCGGCTGCTGGCAGAACCCGGATGTTGGGCTCTGCGTAGACCGTCCGCCGACGATCAGGCAGCCAGATCGACCTCGGTGATGTCGACCTCCGCCAGGAGCGGATCGAACGGCCCGGGCCTTCGGCACGCGTACGGCGTCCCCGCCGCCGGAGCAGGAGACGACGTCCTCCGCGAGGATCGCCTCGAGCACGGCAATCTCCCCTGACCGGGCGGCCGCCACGAACGCGGTCAGCAGCCGCCGCTGCTCGGAGACGGTGACGCTCGCCCGCCTCTTCGCGGCTAGGTGCTTGCGGGCGCGGCTGACCAGCTGGCGCACGTTCGCAGGGGTGTGCCCGATGATCTCGGCGATCCGCTCGTAGGAGTGGTCGAACGCCTCGCGCAGCACGTACGACGCGCGTTCGGTGGGCGTGAGCCGCTCCAGCAGCATCAGCACCGCACTCTCCAGGGCCTCGGCGCGTTCGGCGCTCAGAGCCGGGTCGGCGCTGGGGTCGGCGGGCTCGGGCAGCCACGGCCCGGCGTAGGTCTCGTGGCGCGCCCGCGCCGAGCGCAGCACGTTGATCGCCAGCCGGGTGGTCGTGGTGGCGAGGAACGCCTCGGCGTTGCGCACGGCGCGCCGCTCGCTCGTCTGCCACCGGATCCACACCTCCTGGAGCAAGTCGTCGGCCTCGCTCACGCTGCCCAGCATGCGGTACGCGATCCCGAACAGGCGTCCGCGCACCGCCTGGAACACCCGCTCGGCCTCCGGCAGGCCGCCGGGGTCGGCCACCAGGTCGTTGTTCGACTGCATCGTCTGCCGGTCCTCGCTGCTCGACGGGCTGTACGGCCGAGGAGACCTCACGCGCCGGCGCGGCGATCTCCACGGGAACCGGGGGGATCGTTGTCCGCTTCCTCTGCCCAGAAGCGGGCGAAACATGGTCGGCCGTGCGGCGGAGGACCGGGCGGCGGCCCGGGAGACCGTCCGGGCGGGGTGGTCACCCGGGCCGGTAGGGGGTCAGGCGTGCCAGGCGCTCACGCCGCCCGGCACGGGCGCTCCCGGGTCGTAGGGGTCGCGGGTGAAGATGAAGGTGTTGAGGTCGAGATGGTCGGGCGCGACCCGCAGCGTCTCCCCGGCGTAGTAGCCGTCCAGGCCCAGCCAGGTCCCGTCGTCCTGCGGCACGAACCTGGAGGCGCGCCCGCCGCCGCCGACCGGTTCGAGCGACAGGCCGCGCTCGGGCAGCAGCCGCAACGCGTACGGTTTCGGCCCCCAGTGCCACAGCCCGGTCAGTGCCAGCAGGTGCGGGTCGGCGGCGACCGGGCGCCATTCGTCGGGCAGGCGCGGTTCGTACTCCTCCAAGATGTCCAGCAGGTCGGTCGCCAGCCTGCCGCTGAGCCCGGAGGTGGTGTTGGCCATGAACAGCACCCCCGCGCCGTCGGCGGGGTCGGCCCACACAGTGGCCAGGAAGCCGGGCATCGACCCGGTGTGGCCGGCCAGGCGGCGGCCGCCTGGCCTGGACAGTTGCAGGCCGAGCCCGAACCCGGCGGTCCAGGTGTCGCCGTCGTCGACGCCGGCCGGCTCGCGCATCTCGGCGAGGGTGTCCTCGCACAGGACGCCGCCGGTCTCGCCGGTGAGGAAGGCCGCCCAGCGGGCCAGGTCGTGCGGGGTCGACCACAGTTGCCCGGCGGGGCTCATGGCGTCGGCGTCGTGCTCGGGTTCGGCCAGCACCACGTCGGCCCACGGGTGCACGGCGTAGCCGGTGGCGTGGGGAACGCGGGGCCGGGCGGTGGTGTCGTGCATGCCGAGCGGGTCGAGCACCTCGCCGCGTACCGCCTTGAGCCACGTGGTGCCGCGCAGGCGCGCCACGAGCTCGCCGAGCAGCGCGAAGCCGACGTTGGAGTAGTGGAAGCGCCGGCCTGGCCGGTGCTTGAGCTCTGCGGGACCGAGCCGGGCCAGCAGTTCGGCGGCGGGAACGCCGGGGGTGCGCTCCCACCAGTCGGTGGGCGGTTCGGCGGTCAGCCCGGCGGTGTGGGACAGCAGCTGGGCGATGGTCAGGTGCCCGAGCGGCGCGCCGGGCAGATGCTCTCGCAGCGGGTCGGTCAGCGCGAGCACGCCCTCGTCGCGCAGGCGCATGACGACGACGGCGACCATGCTCTTGGTGATCGATCCGAGCCGGTACTGGGTGGCGGGGGTCGGCGCCGCGCCGTCGACGCGGCCGCGCCCGCCGAACCACGCCGTCGCGCCGTCGCGCACGATCGCGGCCGTCAGCGACGGCACCCTGCATTCGGCCTGTTCGACGGCGAGCCTGCGCAGCAGCGCACGTGCCGTCCTGTGTCCCACCTGCGTCATGGGCGACAAGATTAGCCGCCGCGCGGGCCGGGTCGGGCCCTTTCCGCCGGTCGCTGGTCAGCCCTCCGGGCGGCGGCCGTCGAAGCCGTGCACATCTCGTGTACAGCCCCAATCACCCGCCGGCATGCGACGGGAGCTCGTGGCCGGAATCTCTCGACGGCACCGACGATTCTCTACCGATGGGACGCTGTCCGCGCAGGTAGGGTGTGCAGCAGACCGAAGGTCTGGTCCCCCGTTGTTGAGTCTGATCTTGCGTTCTCATGCTTCTCGGTGGTTTCAGGCTGATGGCCGGCGACCAGCAGATCGTCCTGTCGAGCAGATCGGAGCGGCTGCTGTGATACCTGGACGGCGACGGGCGGCGGTTGCTGCGCGTGGACGCGAGCGGCCTCGGGTTGTGCCCTGAGGTCGGGGTGGACGTCGACGGGGCCAGGTCGCTGGCGCGGCGTCTGCTGGACCCGCTGGATCCGCCGCGAGACGCGGATGGGTGTCCTGCGCCTGGAGTACCTGGGCAACGCGCGGATCGCGTCACCGTGGTCGGCGGTCCTCATGGCTGATGTGTCTGGGACGCCGGATCGGCTGCTCGTCAAGGTCACTGAGGGGGCGATGTGGTGGAGCCTCGACGACCGCGCCCGCGAACTCATCGGCGATGTCGACATGGTGGCCTGGACTCAGGAAGGCGGCGGCCGCAAGGTCCGATCGGGTTGCGTGCGGCGGCTGCTTGCGGAATTCGAGCCGCTCGACCGGCCGGAGTTCCGGCGCTTGCCGGACCGGTCAGCGTGGAAGGGTGTGGGCCGTGCTGGCATGGATCAGTCGCTCAGCGCATATGTGGGCTCCGTAATGGTGAACTCCTCACTGAGGGTGGCGAAGTTGTCCGAGAAGGGCCGGCCGCCCTGGGAAGCGGCCGGGTCCGGGCATGCGAGCGTGGTGGCTTGGGCGAGGGGGGCGGCCGCAAGCGCACCACTGACGATGAGGGCGGTGGCGGAGATGGCGAGGATAGGCTGGGGAACTCTCATGTGGCTTCCTTCCTGATGCGAACATCTCGCACCCAGAGTAGTCGAGTAATCGCAAGCAGTGAAGGCGGGGTTTCAGCGAGTGTTTCCGTTGCTGGCACGCAAAAGGCCGCCACCCTCGCGCGGTGGCGGCCTTTTGCGGCCTCTTCACAGGTCAGGCGTCAGCATGCCGCCGCCGACGGTCGATCTGGTGGGATTCAGGTGCCGGGCGTGCGTCGGTGGAGCGGGATGCCGCGCTTGAGCAGCCACGCCTTGAGCGCGGTTTCTACGATGTCCTGCGGGCCGGCGGCGATGTTCAGGCAGGCGACGGTGAGCCGGTCGTCTGTTTATGCCGAGGAATTCGAGGTAGTCGGTGAGGGCGGCTTCGACGATGCCACTGATGCCGAGGCCGGTCTCCTCGTTGGCGTGGGTGAGGCGTTCGTTGGTGTGATGGCTGACGCGGACGGCGAGGGTGGGTTTGTCCTGGCGGCTCTTCGTGCGCGCGCGAGATGCCGCTTGCTGTTCCGCTTGCTTGTCCAGGGCCTTGTGAGCGGTCGCGGCTTGGGTTGAGCGGGCCATGGCGGCGGCGTCTCCTTGGCGAGGTGGGCGTGATGTCGCCACTTACCTTCGCGAGCTTCGGTTCCTGCCGCAAGTGACGTTGCTTGCGGCTAGGCGTGGCGCAGGCTGGCGGGCGCATCGGCGCCGTGTGCCGTGCACGTGCAGGAACTCATCGGGCCGTGCCCGACGTGCGGCAAGCGGGCGCTGATCCGGACGGCGGGGGAGCGGTGCATCGAGTGCGACGCCCGCGGGGACGTCGGCGGGTGTGGCACGAAGGGCGTGTTCAGCGTCCCCGTAGCCGTGCTCGTCCCGGACGGGCCCATGCCGACAACCCGTCTATGATCGCGTTCCTGCCCGGCTGGGTGGACGCGATCACCCAGCCGCTGGTGCCGACCGCGCTGGCGGCTGTCGCCGCATGGCAGGCTCGTCGAACGTCCCGCAGAAACACCCGTCCCCACAGCCGCCTACATGATCCACAGGTCTTGACTATTGCTCCCTACTCGGCCGAGAGAAGTCGACCGACCAAGGACTGGGGCGCTGGGAAAGCACGTGCCGCGAGCACAGCACGTGCGGGAACCGGTGGTGGGGCGAGTCATCCGCGTGTAAGGCCATGGCAGGATCACGGCCATGTCCCTCAGCATTCCCGGCCTCCGGGTCGGCTCGACCGAGGTCCTCGCCCTCGCCGATGGCGAGGGCCCGTTCTTCTCCCCCCGCGCCGAGGCATTCCCCGACGCCACGGCCGCTCAGTGGGCCGAGGCCGATCTCTACGACCCGGCCGCGGTCGACGCTGAGGGCCGCTGGCGGCTCCAGTTCCGCGCGTACGCGATCCGCAGCGACAAGGGCCTCACCATCGTGGACGCCGGGATCGGTCCGGCGGACAGCCCTTCCGCCTCGTGGGCGCCCGTGCCCGGTACGCTCCCTGACTCGCTCACCGCCGCAGGCATCGACCCGGCCGAGGTCGACACCGTGGTGCTCACGCATCTGCACACCGACCACGTCGGATGGGCGGTCGTGACCGAGGCGGCCGTCCCATCAGCGGGCGGCGCCGTGGGCGGCACCGCTTCGACCGGCAGCGCGGCCAGCGACCGCCGTCCCTACTTCCCGAACGCCGATTATCTGCTCCAGCGGGCCGAGTTCGACGCCCTCGACGCGCTCAACCCGCAGCTGCGCGAGACCCTCACCGACCCGCTCGAGGCGGCCGGTCGGCTCCGGCTCCTCGACGGGGACACGCAGCTGCGCGCCGGACGCACGGTCGCTACGCCCGGTCACACACCCGGGCACCAGAGCGTGCTGGTCGGCGACGGGCGCGAGCTGGTGCTCGTCACCGGCGACCTCTTGGTGCACGCGCTCCAGGTGCTCCACCCCGGGATCGCCTACTCGCACGAGATCGACCCTGAGGCAGCCAGGTACACAAGGAAGCGCATGCTCGACCACGAACCCGCTACCACGCTACACCTGGCGACACCGCACCTGACGGAGCCGTTCATCTCGGCGTGATGGCAGTCCCAAGCCCTCTCATTCGACGCCGAGTGGTTCATGCAGGTGTGCTGGCCGGCCTCGCCTCGATGAGCACCGGCTTGAGCGGCGCTCATGACCGGGTGGCGGAGACTACGGGCATGCGCAGTGTCGCCGCTGTCGCGACGAGCAGGGCCAGGAGCAGGACGATCGCCATGAAGACCTGCCCGTGCAGGCCGAGGAGGAATCCAGGTCTCCTTGACGGTCAGTGCAGGCCCCGCTTGCCCGGGGCCCAGAACGGCTTGGTCTTGATCGAGGCCCGTGGCCAGTTGCGCTCGCGCACCAGGAAGTCGCGCCACCAGCTGGCAGGTTCTCGCCTCCCCGGCCACGTAGGCGGCTCCGGCGTTGCCCGGGAGGTCGAGTTCGGCCACGGCCGCGAGCAGCACCGGGGAGGCGGCGGCGGTGGCGCCGTGGCGGTGGACGCGGCGCAGCGGCGGCGTCCCGGCCATGGGCAGGTCGTGCTCGGGGGTCTCGCTCTCCAGGACGCCGTACACCTCGGTCGAGGCGTCCAACGCTCTGATCATCGGTCCGAAGGCGGCGCTGGCCGTCTCCTCTCCGATGAACACGTGATAGGCGGCCTCGCGGGTGAAGAAGCCACCTTGCGGCCACCAGAAGGCCACCCGGTTCCCGGGCCGTGCCGCCCGCGCCCACTGCAGTCCGATGCCGTCGCCGTCGTACAGGTGGACGCGCAGTTCGATCGCCGTCCTGGCAGGGTCGAGGTCCCAGATCGTGTAGGTGCGCAGCGTCTTCGGCGGGGGAGAGGGCGTCACGTTCGGCGCGGGCGCGGGCCAGGATCCGGCCTGCTGATGCGAGCGCTTTTGCTTGCATGATGGGTGGCGAGCAGGAGCTGGAGAGGGGAGTAGTGGTCACATGTTCGGCATAGTTCGCGAACTCCGTGGCTCAGAGAAGGTGCCGCGGTGCTGTTGATCTGCCCTAGTCTCGTCGGTGTGGGGAGGCCCGAGGGGAGCCGGGGTGGGAGCTCCGAAAATGTCGTTACTGATTTGAGCGCGGTACTTGAGCGCATCACCTATGCCGATGAGACCAGCGGCTACACGATCGCGCGGGTGGCGACCGAGCGTTCCGGCGCGGAACTGCTGACGGTCGTCGGCCCGCTGCTGGGCGCGCAGGTCGGGGAGTCCCTGCGGTTGCGGGGCCGCTGGACGTCGCATCCCCGCTACGGCCGCCAGTTCGAGGTGTGGTCCTACACGACGGTGTTGCCGGCCACCGTGCAGGGCATCCGGCGTTATCTCGGCTCCGGGCTGATCAAGGGCATCGGCCCGAAGATGGCCGAGCGGATCGTCGACCATTTCGGGCTCGACACGCTGGAGGTCATCGAGCAGGAGCCGGGGCGCCTGGCCGAGGTGCCGGGGCTGGGTCCCAAGCGGACGAGGATGATTGCGGCCGCCTGGGAGGAACAGAAGATCATCAAAGAGGTGATGATCTTCCTACAGGGGGTCGGGGTGTCCACCTCGATCGCGGTGCGCATCTTCAAACAGTACGGCGAGTCATCCATCGACATCGTCAGGACACAGCCGTACAAACTGGCCGACGACGTGTGGGGGATCGGCTTCAAGACGGCCGACACCATCGCGCAGGCGGTCGGCATCCCGCATGACAGCCCGGAGCGGGTCATGGCGGGGCTGCGCTACACGCTGTCGCAGGCCGCCGACGACGGCCACTGCTACCTGCCGGCCCCCAACCTGGTGGGGGACGCGGTGAAGATCCTGGAGGTGCCAGCCGACCTGGTGGCGGCGTGCCTGGAGGAGCTGGTGGCGGCCGAGGGGGTGGTACGCGAGCAGATCCCCGCGGGCGACAACGTGGTGCCGGCCGTCTACCTGCCGCCGTTCCACCGGGCCGAGCTGTCGCTGGCCTCGGGCCTGCTGGGATTGCTGCGCAACGGCCATGACCGGCTCAAGACGTTCGCCGACGTGGACTGGGAGCGGGCCGAGCAGTGGCTGCGCGGTCAGACGGGCGCCGAGCTGGCGCCCGAGCAGCGCCAGGCGGTGCGCCTGGCGCTGACGGAGAAGGTCGCGGTGCTGACCGGCGGGCCGGGCTGCGGCAAGAGCTTCACCGTACGCTCGATCGTGCTGCTGGCCAGGGCCAAGCGCGCCCGGGTGATCCTGGCGGCGCCGACTGGCCGGGCGGCCAAGCGGCTGGCGGAGCTGACCGGTCACGAGGCCACCACGGTGCACCGGCTGCTGCAGCTGCGGCCCGGTGGCGATGCGACCTTCGACCGCGACAACCCGCTGGACGCCGACCTCGTCGTGGTCGACGAGGCGTCCATGCTGGACCTGCTGCTGGCCAACAAGCTGGTCAAGGCGGTCGCCCCCGGCGCGCACCTGCTGTTCGTGGGCGACGTCGACCAGCTGCCGTCGGTCGGCGCCGGTGAGGTGCTCAAGGACCTGCTGGCCGCCGAGGAGGTGCCGCGGGTGCGGCTGACGCAGATCTTCCGCCAGGCGCAGGAGTCGGGCGTCGTGGTCAACGCCCACCGGGTCAACACCGGCCACCACCCCGTCCTGGAAGGCATGTCGGACTTCTTCCTGTTCCCGTGCGAGGAGCCGGAGGAGATCGCCGCGCTGACGGTCGACGTGGTCGCCCGCCGCATCCCGCGGCGCTTCCGTCTCGATCCGCGGCGCGACGTCCAGGTGCTGGCGCCGATGCACCGGGGCGCGGCCGGGGCGGGCGCGCTCAACCTCGCCCTGCAGGAGGCTCTGACGCCCGCCCGCGAGGGCATGCCGGAACGCCGTTACGGTGGCCGCGTCTTCCGCGTCGGCGACAAGGTCACTCAGCTGCGCAACAACTACGACAAGGGCGCCGCCGGGGTGTTCAACGGGACGGTGGGCCTCGTCACCGACATCCGTCCCGACGAGCACAAGCTGACCGTCCTGACCGACGAGGACGAGCCGGTCGAGTACGCCTTCGACGAGCTGGACGAGTTGGCCCACGCCTACGCGGTCTCCATCCACCGTTCGCAGGGCAGCGAATATCCCGCCGTCGTCATCCCGCTGGCGACCAGCGCCTGGATGATGTTGCAGCGCAATCTGCTCTACACCGCCATCACGCGCGCCAAGAAGCTCGTCGTGATCGTCGGCTCGCGCCGGGCTCTGGCCCAGGCGGTGCGCACCCGGGGGGCGGGACGCCGGCACACCGGTCTGACACACCGCCTTACACCGCGCTGACCTGCGTTGATCAACCGCGCAGAAGTGATTGAAATGTGACCGAACTCTCCTAAATCATTCGTCGTCTTACATGCAGGAGCATTATGGTTTTTGGGGTGCCTTTGGTGCCCTGATGGGAAAGGACTGTCTTGAACGCTGCGCCTGCTTGGAGGAAGCCCGCCACCGCGTTCGCGCTGCTCACCGCCGCGGCGCTGACGGCCTCATGCTCCGGCGGCGGCGCCTCGGGCACACCCGAGGCGCCCGAGGCCACCACGTCGGCCACCCCGCAGGCACCGACCATCAAGATCTCACCCGCCGAGGGCAGCACCAAGGTCAAACCGGAGAAGAAGATCACTGTCGTGGCGGCCGGCGGCGCCCTGGAGGACGTGATCGTCGAAGGCGACGACGAACCGGTCGAGGGCCGCTTCAACACCGACAGGACCCGGTGGGTCTCCAAGACGCCGCTGAAGCCGTCGACCGACTACACCGTCACCGCCAAGGCCGGCGTCACCTCCTCCACCAGCGCCTTCACCACCGCCAAGCCCGCGCGTGCACTGCAGGTCGTCGACGTCACCCCCAACACCAAGGGAGAGACCCTCGGCGTGGGCGCGCCCATCATCGTGACCTTCAACCAGTCCGTCGCCAACAAGGCCGCCGTCGAGCGCGCCCTGGAGGTGGAGGCGGAAAAGCCCGTCGACGGCGCGTGGCGCTGGGTGGCCGACAACAAGGTCATCTACCGCACCGCCAAATACTGGCCGGCCCACCAGAAGGTGAAGTTCCACGCCGACATCACCGGCGTCAAGGCCGGCAAGGGCCTCTACGGCGTCAAGGACTACACCGCCGACCTCAACATCGGCGCCAAGCGGATCAGCAAGGTCGACGTCGCCAAGCACATGATGTACGTCTACAAGGACGGCAAGCGCGTCAAGACCATGCGCATCAGCGCCGGCAAGGCCACCACCCGCGAGTACACCACCAGCTCCGGCGTGCACCTGACCATGGAACGCGCGAACCCGGTCCGCATGATCTCCCCGGGCCGCAAGAAAGGCGACCCCGAGTACTACGACGTCATGATCAACCACGCGGTGCGGATCTCGAACTCCGGCGAGTACGTCCACGCCAAGAACAACGTCTGGGCCCAGGGCAGGCAGAACGTCAGCCACGGCTGCATCAACGCCCGCCCCGACCAGGCGAAATGGTTCTACGACACCGTCCAGCGCGGGGACATCGTCGACGTCAAGGGCACCGACCGCGAGCTCGAATGGAACAACGGCTGGGGCTACTGGCAACTGTCGTTCTCCCAGTGGAAGAAGGGCAGCGCCCTGAAGGAGAAGACCTGACCTCCATGCACATCCGGAAGGGCGGCGACGTCCCGGCCGTGCTGGCCATGTTCGACAGCGCAGTGAACTGGCTGGTCTCGCAGGGCCGCACCGGCCAGTGGGGCAGCAGGCCGTTCACCGGCGACGCCAAACGCACCCGGCAGATCACGGGCTGGGCCGAGAACGGCGGCATGCGCATCGCCGAGGTCGGCGGCCGGCCCGCCGGCTGCCTGGTCGTCGGCGACCCCCACGACTACGTCAAGCCCGCGGACGAGAGCGAGCTGTACGTCCAGTGCCTGGTCATCGACCGCGCCTTCGCCGGCCACGGCGTGGGCAGGGCCCTGCTCGACCACGCCTACGAACTGGCCCGTGAGCGCGGCGTGAGCCTGCTGCGCGTCGACTGCTACGCCGGCGACGACGGCCGCCTGGTCGCCTACTACGAAGGCTGCGGCTTCACCCGTACGGCGCCCTTCACCGTGGGGGAGTGGCCGGGCATGCTCCTGCAGCGCCGCGTCACCTGAAACCCCTGCCCGCACCCCCTAGATTGCGGGCATGACTGTCGACGATCTCATCCCGTCCGCCGGCGCGTCGCCGCCCTCCTCCGCCCCGGTGACCCAGGCCGTGATCCTGGCCGGCGGGCAGGGCTCACGCCTGCGCCCCTACACCGACACCCGGCCCAAGCCGATGGTCGAGATCCCCGGCACCGGCCTGCCCATCATCGGCCACCAGCTGGAATGGCTGGCCGCTGAGGGCGTGACCGACGCCGTCGTGTCCTGCGGCTACCTGGCCGAGGTGGTGCTCGACTGGCTGGCCACGGCGAGCCTGCCGCTGAAGGTCGACCCGGTGGTGGAGACCGAGGCGCTCGGGCGCGGCGGCGGCCTGAAGTTCGCCGCCGCCACTCTGCCCCGCCCCGGCGAGCCCTGGTACGCCACCAACGGCGACATCTGGACCCGTTTCGGCCTGCGCGCCATGGCGGCCTTCCACCAGGAGCGCGACGCGCACGCCACGCTCGCCCTGGCGCGGCCCCGGCTGCCGTGGGGCACCGTCGAGGTCGACCGGTTCGGCAACGTCTCGGACTTCGTCGAGGCCCCGCCGTCGCCGTACCCGGTCAACGCCGGCGTCTACGTCTTCTCCGCCGCGTTCACCTCGATGCTCCCCGACCGGGGCGACCATGAGCGCAGCACGTTCCCCCAGCTGGCCCGCCGGCGCCGGCTGGCGGGCTACGAGCTGCCGCAAGGGGTGTACTGGCGCGCCATCGACACGGCCAAAGACCTGAACGAGGCCGCCGAGGAGCTGGCCGCCTTCCGCTCCGGCCGTGACACCCGGCGGTGACACCCCGGCGGTGACACCCCGGCGGTCCCTCTCCGCCGGGACGCCCGGCCTGTCACCCGGCCGAGGGGCCGGCTTACCCCTGCCGGTTCCGCGCGGGCCGAACCCGGTCAGGTCGTACGGGGCGAAGGCCCGCCGCACGGCCGGCGGGCCGATGGCGGCGAAAGCCACGGTGGCGGCCAGTCCGGGCACGCCAGGGCCCCCGGGGTTGACATCATCACGCCCCGCCGTCCCGGGCCGGCGGCGGGGACGCGGGAGACGGCGATGGCGATCGTCCGCCCGCCTCTCATCACCGACAAGTCGGCCGGCAGCACATCACGGCGATCTTCCTCAAGCTGGGGCTCACACCTTCCGACGACGACAACCGGTGGGTGAGAGCCGTCCTGGCCTACCTGCGGTCCGGCCCCCGCTGACCGTCGCGCCCGTTCCCGCGGGCGAGACGGTCACGAGGGGGTGGTCACGACCAGCCGACGGCCCTGCCCAGCGGGGACTCGTCGCCCGGGCTCAGCGGCCCGGCCAGGAACACCGGGGCCTGCGCCATGAACCGCGGCCGCTCACCCAGATGCTCCTGCGCGGCGTGGACCGTGAACGGATGCACCACGTACACATCTCCCGGCAGACCCGTGGCCAGCTCGACCGGCCGCTCGCGCCCCGTCGCGTCCAGCAGCGGCCCCAGCTCCATCGGGTCGTGCACCTGCTCGTCCAGCACCGCGGCCACGTCCCGCTGGCTGCCGGCGCGGATCCTGGTCGGCGCGTCATGCGGCCCCACCTCGGAGAACAGCACCAGCAGCAGCAGCGTCTGCGGCCGCCCGCTCACGCCGTAGCCGCCGTCGGGCAGCACCGTGTTGGCGTCGATGTGCCAGCCGCGGTCGTCGGCCGGCGCCACCCGCGGGAACCGCACCGGGATGTTGCCGGCGCTGCCACGCGGCACCCACCGGCCGTGCCCGGCCACCGCGTCCAGCGCGGCGCGCAGCCGCTCACTGCCCATGAACTGCCCGAACGGCCCCTCACCAGTCAGGTCGGCGGTCCACACCACCGGCTTGGTCCACCCCGAAGGGTCGTCGGGTGACAGGCCGATACGCTGCCACAGCAGTGTCCTGGCCGCGTCGCCCACCTCGCGCGGCACGACCGCCTCGACCTTGGCGAAGCCGTGCTCGACGAACGCCTCGCAATCGATGACCTCCATGGCGAGCACGCTAGCAGCGCCGTCCAGCTATTTACCGTCCCTGGAGGCCCCGAGGGCGGCGCGGGCTCACACGAGGGCGAGCTGCGCAGCCCGCGGCCGCGGCGCGCGAGCCGACGGCGCCCCGCAGACCATCCCGTACACCCGGCACAGCTGCGCGATCTGCCCCGTGATGCGCTCCTCGTACACGGCGGAGGGCAGGCCCGCGCGGTCGTAGAGCTCCTCGTAGCGCTCCACCAGGTGCGGATGCGCCCGCGCCAGCCACTGCGTGTACCACGCCCGGGTGCCGGGCGGCAGCCGCAGCACCACCGGCTCCACGGCCCGCGCGCCCGCCGCGGCGATGCGCCGCACGGTGGCCGTCAGCTGGTCGGCGGCGTCACTGAGCAGCGGCAGCACCGGAGCCATCAGCACCCGGCAGTCCACGCCCGCCTCCACCAGCGCCGACACCAGCTCCAGCCGCGCCTGCGAGCCGGGCGCGCCCGGCTCGACCGCCCGCCGGATGCGCTCGTCGACGAACGCGATCGACACCGCCACCCGCGCCCCCGCCCGCGCCAGCAGCCCGGCGTCGCGCAGCACCAGCGCGCTCTTGGTGTAGACGGTGAACGGCACCCCGGCTCCGGTGAGCGCCCCGATCACGCCGGGCATCAGCCGGTAGGTCTGCTCGGCCACCTGGTAGCAGTCGCCGCTGATCCCGACGGCCAGCTCCCGGCCGTCCCAGCGCGCCAGCTCCGCCCGCAGCCGCGCCACCGCGTTGGGCTTGACCACGATCCGGGTGTCGAAATCGCCGCCCGCGTCCAGCCCCAGCCGCCGGTGCCCGCCACGCGCGCCGCAGCCCAGGCAGGCGTGCGCACAACCCCGGTAAGGAGAAAGCGCCCACTCCTGGGTGATGCCCGCGGCCTGCGGCACCCGCTCGATCATCGTACGGGCCTGCAGCTCGTAGAAGTCGCCGCGCACCACCGCGCGCCGCTCGATCAGCGGGCGATCGTCGGCGGCCTCAACCAGCGAAAGCGCGTCCCAAGCCACACCCCCAGTGGAACACGTATTCGACAGCGTTTTCAAGCGATTCCCGCACACCGCCGGTACGCCCGGCGCCGCCGGACGCCCCGGCCTGCACGCCTACAGTGGAGAACCCGCACCACTCGTCATCTGGGGGACAACCGCCCATGGCCTGGCTCCTGCTCACCCTCGCCATCGCCTCCGAGGTCCTGGCCACCTCCGCGCTCAAACTCAGCAACGGCTTCACCCACCTCGGCTGGAGCGTCGTCGTCGCCGCCGGATACATCGTCTCCTTCGCCCTGCTGGCCCAGGCGCTCAAACTCCACCTCGAGGTGGGCACCGCCTACGCCGTCTGGTCCGGGGCCGGCACCGCCGCCATCGCTGTCATCGGCGCCCTGTTCCTGGGGGAGACTCTCACCCCGCTCAAGATCGGCGGCATCCTGCTCATCATCGGCGGCGTCGTCGTCCTCAACCTCGCCGGCGCCCACTGACCCGGCCGCCCGGCGATAACGTGTTGGCTCCCTCCACCATCCCTCCCTACACTGCCTGGGTGCTCAAACCCTATCTGCCCCTCACCACCGAACGCCTCACGCTGCGCCCCTTCACCCCCGGCGACCTCGACGCCGTGCACGCCTACGAAAGCCTGCCCGACGTCACCCGCCACCTCTACTGGGAGCCCCGCGACCGCGACACCAGCCGCGCCTTCCTCGACAAGAAGATCACCCACACCGCCCTCCTCGACGAGGGCGACGCGCTCGACCTGGCCATCACCCTGACCGGCAGCGGCGAGCTCATCGGCAACTGCCTGCTCATCTGGACCAGCAAGACCCACCGCCAGGGCGAGATCGGCTACGTCCTGCACCCCGGCCACCACGGCCACGGCTACGCCGCCGAAGCCGGCCGAGCCCTGCTCCGCCTCGCCTTCGACGACCTCGGCCTGCACCGCGTCATCGGCCGTCTCGACGCCCGCAACACCGCCTCCGCCCGGGTCCTGGAGAAACTCGGCATGCGCCACGAGGCCACCCTCATCGACAACGAGATCGTCAAGGGCGAGTGGAGCAGCGAGAGCGTCTACGCCATGCTCGACCGCGAATGGGCGCCGTGACCATCCACCACCTGGTCCTGCGCGCCGACTGGGACGGCGCCCTCCAGGCGGGGGAGTACCGCGTCTCCACCCTGGGCCGCACCCTCGACGAGGTGGGCTTCATCCACTGCAGCCGTGACATGGCCCAGCTGCGCGGCGTCCACGCCGCCTTCTACACCGCCGTGGCCGAGCCGCTGCTCGTCCTCGACATCGCCCCGGCGGGCCTGGACGTGCGCGTCGAGGACGGCTTCCCCCACCTGTACGGGCCGCTGCCGCTCAGCGCCGTCACGGCGGTCCGCCCTTTCACGCCCTGACCACCGCACCGGGGCTCGTGCCCGCGCTCGCCGTGCCCTCGGCGCGCTGGTGCGCGACCGGCGGGATCAGTCGAGGAGCTCGACGTACCCGTCGGTGCCGTGGACGCGGATCCGCTGCCCGTCACGGATCAACCGGGTCGCCTGTTCGACTCCCACGACGGCGGGCAGGCCGTACTCCCGCGCGATGACCGCGCCGTGCGTCATGAGGCCGCCCACCTCCGTCACCAGCCCGGCGACCGCGACGAACAGCGGCGTCCAGCTGGGGTCGGTGTAGGCGGTGACCAGAATGTCGCCCGGTTCGAGGTCGGCCCGCGCCATGTCCATGAGGACCCGGGCCCGCCCCTCGACCGTCCCCGCCGAGACGGGCAGCCCGGCCAGCGTGCCGGGCGGGGCGCCGGCCCGCCGGTAGCTGCCGGTGATGACCTCGCCGTCGGAGGTGAAGACCCGCGGTGGCGTGAGCGTCTCGTAGGAGCGGAACGCCTCCCGCCGTTCCTCCACGAGCGCGGAGTCCGCCTTGCCGGTGCGTACGACGTCCCGAACCTCCTCGAGCCGCAGGAAGAAGATGTCGTCGCGCTCGCGCAGGACGCCGGACCGGACGAGACGGCCGGCCTCGCGCAGCAACGCCTGCTTGTAGACGAAATAGCGGCTGATCATGCAGTACTTCGGGTATTCCCGGTATCCGGCGAAGGTGCGGACAAAGTCGATCATCCGCCCGGTCTCCCCGGCCTTGCACTCCCCGTCGGGCAGGGCACGCAGCCGCCCCAGCAGCTGCTGCGCCGCGCGCTGCGCCTCCTGGCGGCCCTGTTCGAAGTGCCGCTCGCCGGCGCCCGGCTCGAAGTTCCTGACGTTGCCCAGGATGGCGGGCACCAGCATGGCGGGCCGCTCGCTCCAGCGCGTCCTGGTGATGTCGATCTCGCCCGCGCAGCGCATGCCGTACGTGCCCAGGTAGCCGCGGATGGCCTCACCCGCCTGCCGCCCGCCCGCCAGCCCGGACAGCTCCTCCAGCCAGCCGTCGCCGTCTCGGTCCTCGTCCGCCACCCGGTGCAGGAACGCCACGACCTGCGCGTGCGGACGCACGACGTCCGCGACCTCCAGCAGCGCCAGCCCCATCTCCGAGGTGACATTACGGGGGACCGACTGGGTGAGCACGTCGGCGGCGTTCTTCACGCCCAGCCACGCCTCGAGATGGTCGTTGAGCCACCACGCCGCCTCCATCGCCGCCATGATCACCCGGTGGCTCAGCGGATCGAACAACACCCGCCTGAGCTCCTTGATGTCGGCCACGATGAACTCCACCAGCGCCGGCCCCGACAGATCCTTGATCTCGCGCTTCAGGGTCGCCACGGACGATTCACCGCGCCGGATCAGCTCGGTGACGATGTCCGGATCGGCCTCGACCGGATCGGCCGGCCCGCCGGCGGGCACGGCGGGCACGGCGGGCACGGCGTCGTCGGGAAGCGAGGGCAGGAAGTCGCCGCGGTCCACGACGCTCTGCATCGCGTCCCGGATGAGCGGATCGGACCTGCCCAACGTGTCCAGCAGGCTCGCGCGGCCCGCGGGCGTCGCCAGCACGGGCGCCACGTCGACGAACAACCGCCCGCCCGCCTCGTGCATCGGCCGCGGGGTCGTCAGCTGCCACACCGACAGCCCCAGCGGCTTCATCGCGTCGGTCATCATCTGCTGGTGCCCGACGGACACATAGAGGTGGTTGTCCTCGTCATCGACCGCGGGCAGGGGGAACAGCGTGGTGATCGGCCGGCTCTGCACGATGTGGAACTCGCCGCCGGCCAGGCACCACTCGATGTCCTGGGGCCGGCCGAAGTACGCCTCGATGCGCCGACCCAGCCGCACCAGCCGCACCGCCTGCTCCTGGCTCAGAGCCGGCTGCCGCCGCATGCCCTCCTCCACGGCCACGTCCCGGGTGCCTCCCTGCGGCGACGCCTCGACGCGGCGCTCCTTGACGGCGACTGCCACGTCGACGACCCGGCCGTCACGCACCGTGTAGACGTCCCCGGCGACCACACCTGACACCAGCGCCTCGCCGAGCCCCCAACCGGCCTCCACCGTGGCGACTTTCCTGTTCGAGGTCACGGGGTCGGCGGTGAACACCATCCCGGCCGCGTCCGGGAACACCATCCGCTGCACCACCACCGCCATCCGCACCGTCCGGTCGTCGATGCCGTTACGGCGCCGGTAGGTCACCGCCCGCTCGGTGAACAGCGAGGCCCAGCACCTGCGCACGTGCCGCAGGACCGCCGCCAGGCCCACGACGTTCAGGTACGAGTCCTGCTGGCCGGCGAACGAGGTGCCCGGCAGGTCCTCGGCCGTCGCGCTGGAACGCACCGCGCAAGGGGTGTGCTCCCCGAGCCGGGCCAGCGACGCGCCGATCTCCGCCGCCAGATCGCCGGGAATCTCGACGCCCTCGATCTCGCCGCGCAGCCCGGCGCTCAGCGTGCCGATCGCCGCCCGGTCGTCCGCGTCCACGCCCGCCAGCTCGTCCAGCCGGGCGCCCACCCGCGCCGCCCCGGCCACGACCCGCTGGAAGGCCTCCGTGGTGACGCAGAAGCCGTCCGGCACGCGGACGCCGTCGATACGCGACAGCTCACCCAGGTGCACCCCCTTACCGCCCACGTCCGCGAGATTCGCCGAGCCGATCTGCTCGAAACCCATCACGTAACCCAATTTCACTGCTCCCTCGGTCGTCGGGCCGTTCGCAACGGGCAAGTATGAACCACTTTCCGATGTCTCATGAGGCGCGCCGCTCTGCTATAAAGTGAAAGTGGCGGAGACACGTGCCCGCCCCCCTTGATCCGGCCGAGGCCGCGACAGCCTCCCGCCCAGGCGGGCCGTCCAGAGCCGTCAGCCGTAACGCTCAGGTCAACGAGAACGGACCTGCTCCGCCAGCCCGCGGCCACGTCTTGGGCATCGACCACCCACGCGCCATGGTCCGGCACGCCACTCGCCGCAACGCCGCAACGCCGCGCCGTCCGCGCCCACCGCGTGCACCTCACGCAGGCCCGTCGACCGGCTGCCCCACTTCGGCGGACCGCTCGATGCCGTCCCCGCCGTCGACAACGCGAGCTTCTGGCCCGATCCGGCCGAGCGGCTTCACGAACTGCGCCGCCTGCGCCGCCCGGCCGGCCGCATCGCGCTCGTTCAGCCAGCCGGCTGCCTCGGCGCCACCCGGGAGAGCATGGCCTGAGCGCCCGCGAGCTCGCCGACCTGCTCATTCAGGCCGGTTTCACCCGGATCCGGGTCGAGACCCTCGACTTCGAGCCGTCCGCCGCCGGCGTGCCGGCCGGCAACCCGGCCGGAACGCCGTCATGACCGCGACCACGCACCGGCCCCGGACCCATCCCCGGTGAACCCGCCACCGCCCTCCACCATCACGTCGGGGCGGGGGCGGAGCGCACGGCCAACTGGTCCAGGGAGATGTCGAGCACGTCGGCCAGCGCGGCTATCGTGAAGAACGCCGGGGTGGCGATGCGTCCGGTCTCGATCTTGCGGAGGGTTTCGGCGGACATGCCCGCCGCCGCGGCCACCTCGACGATGCTGCGCTCGCCGCGGGCCTGACGCAAGGTGGAGCCGAGCTGCTCGCCACGGAGCCGCTCTTCAGGGGTCAGCGGAGGTCGCACCATGACCACCACTCTATACCCGGACACCGGTATAGTTATCGCACCGGCGTACTCAGGGGTCCGCCGAACAGAGCCCCGCCTCACCGGCCGCGTCAGACGGTCAGGCCCGCGCTGATCAGTCGCCTGGACGCACCTCTTCCAGCGCGGCCTCACGGGCGGACTCGATCAGTCCCCGCAAAGGTCCTGCTGCCGTGCTCCTGACCTTGGCGGGATCTTCTCCCGCGCGCGGCGGCAGCATGCCGATGTCGGTTGCAAGGCTGGGCGTGAACGCGGGCGCGCAGTTTCACAGCCGGGGGAGGGGCCGGTGCCACCGCCGGCCGGGACCCGCCCGGCCGCGCACGAGCTCATCCTTCACGCCGTACGACGCGCGCTCGCCGAAGAAAGGAGAACGCCGCCCGGCGGCGTGCCCCCGTTCACCCGGAGCCGTCGCCCGGCTCGCCCCGCAGCAGGGGATGGGCCCGCATCGCCACCTCCAGCTCACCCGGCAGCTCATCACGGTAACGCCCCAGCGTCGACAGGTCACTGTGCCCCAGCACCCGCCGCACCGCGTCCATGTCGACCGCGTCGGCCAGCAGATGCGTCGCCGTCGTGTGCCGCAGCCCATGCGGCGTCACCGACCGCCGCTGATCCGGGTCGACCCGCGCCTGCACCCGGTCGATGACCGCCTGCACATCACCCCGCGCCAGCCGCCGCCCCCGCCACGACAACAACAACGCCT
>NZ_JAAAHR010000111.1:0-31914 GCF_009908215.1 Nonomuraea sp. K271
CCCCTGCCGCCCCCGACAGCTCCTGCCACATGCCCTGCCCGGCCAGGTCGCGCTGCGCGGCGCGCAGTTCCTCGTCGGTCAGCAGCACCGCCTCGCCGCCGCTGTCCCGCACGGCCAGCACCCCCCGGTGCCCGCCGACCGGCCCGGCGATGCCGTACGCGTCGCTGCGCCCGAGCTCGACGATCGCGGCGGGCGCGCCGGTGGACAGCGCCCTGGCGTGGGGGCCGCCCGCGGCGGTCTCGCAGGAGTACATCCGGGGCAGGGCGCCGGCGACCCCGAGCCGGCGGAGCTCCGTGAACCCCTTCCACACCCCGTAGAGCAGCTCGGCGTAGCCGGTGGGCGCGAAGACGGCCGCGGGTGCCCGCCCGAGCTGCCGGAACAGCTCGTACGCGATCGTCTTGTAGCCCTCCGGCCCGAACGGGTGCCCGGTGTGGGTCACGGTCTGGTTGCTGACGGGGTGGTAGCCGAGCCGGTCGACGACCTCGCGCAGCAGCGGCCAGCGCGCCTCGACGGGCACGGACACGACCTTGGCGCCGTACGAGCGGGCGAACGCCTGGACGGCGGGCGGCGAGGCGGCGGAGGTCAGCACGATCGCGGGCAGCCCGGCCCTTGCCGCGTAGGCGGCGGCCGAGGCGCCGTGGTTGCCGGAGGAGGCCACGACGATGCCGGGCGCGCCCGAGGCGAGGGCGGCGCTCACGGCCACCCGGTTCAGGCGGTCCTTGTGGGACCAGGTGGGGTTGCGCGACTCGTCCTTGACGTGAACGCCGTCGAACTCCAACAGCGGCGTCCCGCCCTCCCCCAGCGTGGGCGCCTCCAGGGGCGGCAGGAGCGGCGACCAGCGCGCGATGTCGGGGCCGGGCTCCTGAACGAACAGCGCGAGGTCGACCTGGTCGTAGTCGTAGTCGACGTCGAGCGGGTAGGCGATCTCGTCGGTGCTGGTCCGGGGGCAGCCCCGGGTAAGCGGCGGGAACAGCGGAAATTCGGCCGAGGGGTCACCGAGGGAGCGCTGACGGCGGGCGAGGGACGGTCCGTTCACGCGTACCGACCTTATACAGGCTCGCGTCCCCATGGGAAAAGCTGCACACTCTAGTCATGTTGTGGGCAGGCAGGTCCGCTGTCGAGATGGCGACGGCCGTCAGGAACGGGGACGTCACGGCCGTGACCGTCGTCGAGGAGCATCTCCATGCCATCTCGGAGCGCGACCCGAGGTTACGGGCGTTCCGACTGGTCAGAGAGCAGGCGGTGGACGAGGCGCGCGCGTTACAGAAGCGGCGCGACCTCGCGGAGCTGCCGCTGGCGGGCGTGCCGGTGGCGGTGAAGGACAACGTGGAGGTGGCCGGCGAGGCCATGCGCGCCGGTTCGAGGGCGACGCCCGACGTGCCCGCGCGGCGGGACCACGAGACGGTGGCCCGCCTGCGCGCGGCGGGCGCGGTGGTCGTCGGCCTGACGAACCTGCCGGAGCTGGGGCTGGTCGCGTTCGGCGACAGCGCCTACGGCATCGCGCGCAACCCGTGGGACCTGGCGCGCACGCCGGGCGGCTCGTCGTCGGGCAGCGCCGCGGCGGTGGCCGCTGGCATGGTGCCGCTGGCGCTCGGCAACGACGGCATGGGTTCGGTACGCATCCCGGCGGCGTGCTGCGGGGTGCTGGGCATCAAGCCGGGCACCGGGCTGGTGCCGCCGCCCTCCGACGACTGGGACCGGTTGTGCGAGAACGGCCCGCTGGCCCGGACGGCGCCGGACCTGGCGCTGGCGCTGTCGGTGCTGGCGGCGGACCCGGCGCTGGCCCGTGCGTGGCGGTCGGGGCGGCGGGAGGAGCCGAGCCCGCCCATGTTGCGTTCGGTCTGGGCCGACGACGACAAGGTGTGGGAGCCGCAGCCGCCGTCCGACGGCCCTGAGCCGTTCGACCTTCGGGTGGCGTGCGCCCCGCAGCCGCTGCCCGCGGGCCTGACCGTGGACAAGGAGTTCCAGGCCGCCGTACGCGCGGCGGGCGAGACGTTGCGCGTGGCCGGGCACACGGTGGTCGAGCACACCCGGAAGCTGCCCGCCTTTCTGGGGCCGGCGTCGGTGGCGGCGTGGCTGGTCAGGACCGCGGCGGCGGCGGAAGGCCTGGACAGGGGGCGGTTGGAGCGGCGTACGCGGGCGCTGAGCCGCGCGGGCCGGGCCCTCGGCGCGCTCAAGCTGGACGGCTCGCACGGCCGGGAGCGCTGGAGCGGCTACGGCGCCGACCAGTGGTTCGGCAATGCCGACGCCATGATCATGCCCGCTCTGGCCGGGCTCCCGCCGCTGGCCGACCGCTGGGGGTCGCGCGGTTTCGTCCGCAACACGGTGACGAACGTCAGGTACGCCCCCGCCACCGGCGCGTGGAACATGTGCGGCTGGCCCGCGATCAGCGTGCCGATCGCCACGCATTCGACCGCGCTGCCCATCGCGGTGCAGATCGTGGCCCCGCCGGGCGGCGAGCCTCATCTGCTCGGCCTGGCGGCGCAGTTGCAGGCCGCGCATCCGCCGCTCAGGCCGCCGGGCCTCGGCTTCTGAGACCCCGACGACGTCCGGCAGGCCGCCGCCCGCTCCGCCGGCACCGCCAGGATCGCGGCCGGGGTCCGGTGGGACCCGTCGAACCTCTTCGGCCTGGACCACAACGTCCCCCCGGCCTGAACCGGGGGACGGCGTGGTCAGATGCCGATCGGGTGCCAGACGGTCTTGGTCTCGAGGAACCGGGTCATCCGCCCGGTCCCGGGGTCGGCCGTCCAGTCCTGCGGCGCGGGCCGCAGCACCCGCTTGAGGTTCTCCGCCGCCGCCTGCTCGCACCGCAGCGCGAGATCGGCGTCGTCGACCCCGGTCAGGTCGAGCCCGTTGACGTCCATGTGGCCGGCCAGCCACGGAGCCAGCTCGGCCTGCGACCCGGTCAGGATGTTGACGACCCCGCCCGGCAGGTCGGACGTGGCCAGCACCTCGGCCAGGGTGATCGCCGCGAGCGGGGACGGCTCGGAGGCCACCACCACGCAGGTGTTGCCGGTGACGATCACGGGGGCGACCACCGACACCAGCCCGAGCAGCGGATCGGCGGGTGCCACGACGGCCACCACGCCGGTCGGCTCGGGCGACGACAGGTTGAAGTAGGGTCCGGCCACCGGGTTGGCCGCACCGTGCACCGCGGCTATCTTGTCGGACCACCCCGCGTACCAGACGAGCCGGTCGACCGTCGCGTCGACCCGCTCGGCCGCCGCCCGCTTGCCGCCGCCGAGTTCCTCGGCGAACTGGCCGCGCCGGCCCTCCAGCATCTCGGCCACGCGGTAGAGGATCTGCCCCCGGTTGTAAGGGGTGGCGCCCGACCAGCCGGGGAACGCCTTGCGGGCGGCCACCACGGCGTCCCGGGCGTCCTTGCGCGAGGCGCGCGAGGCGTTGGCGAGGAAGTCTCCCTTGGCCGAGGTCACAGGGTAGGACCTCCCACTTTCCGAGCGCGGGAACGCCCCTCCGATGTACAGCTTGTAGGTCTTTCTGACAGACAGCCTACTCATCGCCGCGCCCCCTCCACGTGGATTCCTGCGACATCTCGACCAGCACGAACACGTGGCCGCACCGGCTCACGCCGCAGCGGTGCGCGAACAGGCCGGTGCGCACGGGACGCCCGGCCCTGGCGAAGGCGTGCCCGGTCGCGGCGCGCCCGCGGCGCAGCCCGCACCTGGAGCCGGGCGTGCGGCCCGGTTGGTGACGCTCACACATCAAGGTACGCCTCCAGCCCGTGCAGCCCGCCTTCCCTGCCGTATCCCGACTCCTTGTAGCCGCCGAACGGCGAGGCCGGGTCGAACTTGTTGAACGTGTTGGCCCAGACGACCCCGGCCCTCAGCCGGTCGGCCATCCACAGGATGCGCGAGCCCTTCTCCGTCCAGATGCCGGCGGACAGCCCGTACGGCGTGTTGTTGGCCTTCTCGACGGCCTCGGCCGGCGTGCGGAAGGTCAGCACCGACAACACGGGACCGAAGATCTCCGCTCTGGCGATGCTGTGCGACTGCGCGACCCCGGTGAAGACGGTCGGCGGGAACCAGAACCCCTTGTCCGGCAGCTCGCAGGCGGGCGACCAGCGCTGGGCGCCCTCGCTCTCGCCGAGGTCGCTCAGCGAACGGATCTTCGCCAGCTGCTCGGCGGAGTTGATCGCGCCGATGTCGGTGTTCTTGTCGAGCGGGTCGCCCAGCCTGAGCGTGCTCAGCCGCCTGCGCAGCGACTCCAGCACCTCCTCCTCCACGGACTCCTGCACCAGCAGCCGCGACCCGGCGCAGCACACGTGGCCCTGGTTGAAGAAGATGCCGTTGACGATGCCCTCGACGGCCTGGTCGACGGCGGCGTCCTCGAACACGATGTTGGCCGCCTTGCCGCCCAGCTCCAGGGTCAGCTTCTTGTCGGTGCCCGCCACCGCGCGCGCGATGATGCGGCCCACCTCGGTGGAGCCGGTGAAGGCCACCTTGTCGACGTCGGGGTGGCCGACCACGGCGGCGCCGGTCTCGCCCGCGCCGGTCACGATGTTGACCACGCCCGGCGGCAGCTCGGCCTGGCGGCAGATGTCGGCGAAGACCAGCGCGGTCAGCGGCGTCGTCTCGGCCGGCTTGAGCACCACCGTGTTGCCGCAGGCCAGCGCGGGAGCGATCTTCCAGGCCAGCATGAGCAGCGGGAAGTTCCACGGGATGACCTGCCCGGCCACGCCGAGCGGCCTGGGCTCGCCGAACCCGGCGTAGGCCAGCTTGTCTGCCCACCCCGCGTAGTAGAAGAAGTGGGCCGCCACCAGCGGCACGTCCACGTCGCGCGACTCGCGGATGGGCTTGCCGTTGTCGAGCGACTCCAGCACGGCCAGCTCGCGGGCTCGTTCCTGGATGATGCGCGCGATCCTGAACAGGTATTTCGCCCGCTCCGCGCCGGGCATTGCACTCCACACGCCGAACGCCTTGCGCGCGGCCTGCACGGCCCTGTCGACGTCGTCGGAGGACGCCGTGGCCACCTCGGCCAGCGTCTCCTCGGTGGCGGGGTTGACGGTCTTGAACGGGGTGCCGGAGCCGTCGACGAACTCACCGTTGACGAACAGCCCGTAGGACGGCCTGATGTCGACGACGTCGCGCGACTCGGGCGCGGGTGCGTACTCGAAGATCGCCATCATCAGTCCAGGGTGAAGTAGTCGGGGCCCGCGTAGCGGCCGGTGGACAGCTTCTGGCGCTGCATGAGCAGGTCGTTGAGGAGCGACGACGCGCCCAGCCTGAACCAGCCGGGCGAGAGCCAGTCGTCGCCGGCCGTCTCGTTGACCAGTACCAGGTTCTTGATGGCGTCTTTGGCGGTGCGGATGCCGCCGGCCGGCTTGACCCCCACCTGGCGGCCGGTCGCGTCGCGGAAGTCGCGCACCGCCTCCAGCATGATCAGTGTCACCGGCGGTGTCGCCGCCGGCGACACCTTGCCCGTCGAGGTCTTGATGAAGTCGGCGCCCGCCAGCATCGCCAG
This sequence comes from Nonomuraea sp. K271, assembly GCF_009908215.1. Taxonomy (NCBI): domain Bacteria; kingdom Bacillati; phylum Actinomycetota; class Actinomycetes; order Streptosporangiales; family Streptosporangiaceae; genus Nonomuraea; species Nonomuraea sp. K271. Next base: position 5,482 of record NZ_JAAAHR010000111.1, read on the forward strand.
CCAGGACGCCCGCCGGACGTTGTCGTAGGTGGCCAGTTCGCCGGTCTCCAGGATCACCTTCAGGTGGGCCGCCCCGCAGGCCGCCTTCACCGCGACGATCTCGTCGTACACCTTCATGTAACGGCCGGACAGGAACGCGCCCCGATCGATCACCATGTCGATCTCGTCGGCGCCGGCCGCCACCGCCGCCGTGGTCTCACCGACCTTGACGTCGAGGGAGGAGCGGCCGCTCGGGAACGCGGTCGCCACGGAGGCCACCTTGACCCCGGTGCCGCCGAGCGCCCCGACAGCCACCGGGACGAGGTCGGGATAGACGCAGACGGCCGCCACCTTGGGCGCGTCACCGCCGGGCCGCACGGCCTTGGCGCACATCGCGCGCACCTTGCCGGCCGTGTCGGCCCCTTCCAGCGTGGTCAGGTCGACCATCGAGATGGCGAGGTCGATGGCCTGCGCCTTGGCCGTTGTCTTGATCGAACGGGTGCCGAGCATCGCCGCCCGCTGGTCCGCGCCGACCCGGTCGACACCGGGCAGGCCGTGCAGGAATGCTCGCAACGCGGTGTCGGACGAAGCGACGTCCGTGAGCGAGGTAGTCACAGTTGACACCCCCACAGCATCGCCGACCAGGGCCTCCACCTCCAAACCAGACCCCCTTAGGGCGGTCGTGCCCCAGGTCCTAGGTATGGCGGGCGTGCCCGCGTACCAGAGATAAGGCATCCACCCGATGTAGGGGCCGGGGCCTTAGCACGAGTCTTGAAGGTGTCAAGGAGAAGCACGAGAACGCAGGAGACACCGTGAATCCCGAGATCGAGTACGAGCTCATGAAGAACCACGCCAGCGAACTGCGCAGGACGGCCGCCGAGCACCGGCGTGTACGCGAGGTGGAGCGGGCGAACAAGGCCGGGCGCCGCTCGGTCTTCCGCAAGCGCCGTTCGTCATGACCGCCCCACGAGTGCCCGGCCACGTTCTCCCTCGTGGCCGGGCCCACGTGCCTCCGTGAAAGCCCGCACAACTCCCGTAAAGGCGTCGAAAGCAACCGATAAGGCATGACATGCTGGATGACATGCGGGGACGATCAGTCAGTCCCGTCTTCGTGGGGCGGCAAGAGGAGCTGAAGGCGCTCTCCGAATCGTTCGACGAGGCGCTCAAAGGGGCGGTGACCGCCGTCCTCGTCGGCGGTGAGGCGGGGGTCGGCAAGACCAGGCTCGTCCAGCGCTTCGCCGAGCACTGCGCCGCCGGGGGCGCGCACGTGCTGTACGGCGGCTGCGTCGAACTGTCCACCGAGGGCCTGGCCTACGCGCCCTTCACCGCCGCGCTCCGGCAGCTCGTCAGGGAGCGGGGACCCGACACGGTGACCGGGCTGCTGCCCGACGGCGCCGCACGCGACCTCGCCCGGCTGCTGCCCGAGTTCGGCGAGCCCAACGGCGACGGCGAGACCGACGCCGGCCGCGCCAGGCTCTTCGAGCAGTTCCTCACCCTGCTCGAACGCCTCGCGGCGGGCGCTCCCACCATCCTCGTCATCGAGGACATCCACTGGGCCGACAGGTCCAGCCGCGACCTCATCGCCTTCCTCAGCCGCAACCTCCACACGCCGCAGGTCCTCATCGTCATGACCTACCGCTCCGACGACCTGCACCGCCAGCACCCGCTCAGGCCGGTGCTGGCGGAGCTGGGGCGGGTCAACGGCGTGCACCGGCTCGACCTGCCCCGCCTGTCGAGGGACGAGGTCGCCCAGCAGATGACCGGCATCCTCGGCGAGGTTCCGCAGTACGCCAAGGTGCAGAAGGTCTACGAGAGCAGCGAGGGCATCCCGCTGTTCGTCGAGGCGCTGCTCGACAGCGGCGAGGACTGCACCGTCCCCGACTCCATGCAGGACCTCATCCTCAGCGCCGTCGAACGCCTGCCCGAGGAGACCCAGCGTGTGCTGCGCGTCGCCGCGGCCGGCGGCACCCGGGTCAGCCACGCGCTGCTGGCCGCCGTGAGCGGCCTGTCCGACATCGAGCTGGAGACCGCGCTGCGTCCCGCGATCGCGGGCAACGTGCTGCAGATCGCCGACAGCCGCGCCTACGTCTTCCGCCACTCCCTGATCCGCGAGGCCGTCCACGACGAGCTACTGCCCGGCGAGCACCAGCGGCTGCACGCCAGGTACGCCGAGGAGATCTCCAAGGACCGCAGGCTGGTCCCGCCGGGCCGCGCCGCCGTCGAACTGGCCCACCACTGGTACGGCGCCCGCGACGACCACTGGGCGCTCATCTCCGCCTGGGAGGCCGCGCAGAAGTCGTTCAAGGCGTACGCCTACACCGAGGCCGTCCCGCTGCTCGAACGGGTCCTCATGTTGTGGGACCGCGTGCCCGACGCGGCCGAGCTCATCCACGCCGACCACACCGCCGTCCTGGAACGGGCCTCCGAGGCCGCCAACGCCGGCGGCGACGTCGACGCGGCGCTCAAATTCGTCAAAGGCGCACTCTCCGGGCTGGACGAGGCCGTGGAGCCGGCGCGGGTGGCCCAGCTGATCGTTCGGCGGGCCGGCATCAAGAACTCCAAGGGACATCCGGGGGTCATCGACGACCTCAGGCACGCGCTGCGGCTCGTACCCGAGAACAGCCCCGACTGGGCCGAGGTCGTCACGCCACTGAGCCGCCAGCTCATGCTGAGGGGCGAGATCACCGAGGCGAGCGAGCTGATCGCCGACGGCCTGCGGCTGGCCAGGGAGTACGGCGAAGCCAGCCTCGAAGCCGACCTGCTGATGAACCTGGCGCTCGGCCACTCGCTCAACGGCGAGCTGGAAACCACGATCATGATCAACGAGCAGGCCCTTGATCTCGGCAGGGCAGCGAACGCCGGTCGCATCATCACCAGAGCCATGGGCAACAACATCGACGCCCTGACCGACATGGGCCGCCACGACGAGGCCCTGCGCATGGCGCAGGACGGCTGGCGGCTCGCCAAGCAGTACGGCAGGCTGCGCGGCAGCGGCCTGTTCATCCTGAACAACCGGGCCGAGGTGCTGGAGTCGCTCGGCCGCTGGGACGAGGCCATCGAGACCGTCGAGACCGCGCTCGGCCACGGGCCCGTCCTGCGCACCCGGTACGCCCTGCTGCGGGTGCGCGCCGACATCGCGCTGGCCAGGGGCGAGCTGCAGCTGACCGAGGGCATCCTGTCCGAGGTCGGCATCCTGAAGGAGCGCCAGGAGGAGTTCGTCCAGGACATCACCCACAACGCCCACCTGCTCATGCGCCGGCACCTCGCCAAGGGTGAGCCCGGCGCCGCCCTGGGCGTGGCCGAGCGGGTGTTGTCGCGTCCCCGACAGTCGAGCAAGGCCATGCTCGGCTGGCGGCTGCTCGCCCTGCTGCGCGAGGTCTGCGACGCCGCCGGGACCGCCGAGCCCGAACGGGCCGCGGCCGTACGCCGTCAGGCCGCTGAGGTGGCGGCCGAGTTGTCGGTCATCGGGCCGGTCGTGGAGGCCTACCGGCTGTCGTACGCGGGGGAGTTCGACGCCGCGGCGGCAGCCTGGGAACGGCTCCAGCGCCCCCACAACCAGGCCAAGGCGCTGCTGCTGGCGGCGTCCGAGACGGCACGCCGCGGCGACCGCGAGGGGGCGGCGACGCGGCTGAAGGCGGCCCTGCCGCTGGCCGAGGCGCTGCGCGCGACGCCGCTCGTCGCGGAGATCGAGGCGCTGTCCCGCCGGGTGGGCGGGCTCACGCAGGGGCAGGACCAGTCGGAGCTGCTGACGCCGCGCGAGCTGGAGGTGCTGCGCCTGGTCACCCAGGGCCGGACCAACCGGGACATCGCGGCCGAGCTGTTCATCTCGGCGAAGACGGTGAGCGTGCACGTGTCCAACATCCTGGCCAAGCTGGGCGTCACCACCCGGGGTGAGGCGGCCGCGGCGGCCCACCGCCTGTCGCTGCTGTCGCCGTGAACCTCCTCAGAGGAACGGCTCGACCAGGAGCGCGATGCCGAACACCGCGAACGCCGCGGCGGCGCCGTACCTGATGATCTTCTCGGGCAGGTGCCTGCCCATCAGCCGCCCGACCACGATGGCCAGCGCGTCCGCCGCCACCATGCCGACCGTCGAGCCGATCCAGGTGCCGACCCAGCCGTGCTGCGTCGCCAGCGTGATCGTGGCCAGCATCGTCTTGTCGCCCAGCTCGCTCAGGAAGAACGCCACCGTCACCGCGATCAGGGCGTTCCTGGTGGTGCGCTTGGCCTTCTGCGCCTCGTCCTCGGTCAGCTCGTCGCCGCGCAACGTCCACGCCGCGAACCCGAGGAAGGCGAGCCCGGCCACCACCGAGATGGCCGTCGTCGGCAGCGCGTCGCCGATCAGGCCGCCCACGGCGACGCTCAGCAGGTGTACGACGGTCGTGGCGATCGTGATGCCCGCGAGCACGGGCCATGTCTTGAAACGGGTCGCGAACGTCATCGCCATGAGCTGGCTCTTGTCGCCGAGCTCGGCCACGAAGATGACGCCGAGACTGATCCAGAACGCTTCCAACGGTCCTCTTCCGCGCGACCGGGCCGGAAGCGATAGACCCGGGGAGATGCGGGCACGGCTTCGGCCCGGCAGCGACTTGTCGCATGGCTGCCAGGCCGAAGGTCTCGTCCGCCCGCGTGAGGCCCATGTGACCGGGCGCGATGAAGCGCCAGTGTGTCGATCACACGATTGGGACTACTCCCCTTCGGTTCCGACCCACCATAACAGGCCGAATTCGCCCGCTATTCCCCCAGGGCGCAGCCCACCAGCACCGGCTCGTTGACCAGCGTGACCCCGAACTTCTCCCGTACCCCGTCACGGACCTGCCTGGCCAGCGCCAGCAGGTCGGCCGTCGTGGCGCGCCCGGTGGGGTTGGTGAGCGCCAGCGTGTGCTTGGTCGAGATGCGTACGGGCCCGAGCTCGTAGCCCTTCGGGAAGCCCGCCTGCTCGATCAGCCACGCGGCGGGCACCTTGACCGACCCGCCGGGCAGCTTCCACTGCGGATGGCCGGGAGCGCGCACCGCCAGCGCCTGCGCCTGCTCGGCCGTCAGGATCGGGTTGGTGAAGAACGAGCCGACGCTGCGCGTGTCGGGGTCGGCCGGGTCGAGCACCATGCCCTTGCCCCGCCGCAGCTCCAGAACCGCCTCACGGGCCTGGGCGAGCGGCACCCGGCTCCCCGTCCCGGCCCCCAACCGGCCTGCCAGCTCCGCGTACGCCAGCGGGCCCGAGGACTCGGAGACGTCCAGCGCGTACGTCACCGCCAGCACCACGTGCCGCGACAGATCGCGTTTGAAGACGCTGTCGCGGTAGGAGAAGCCGCACTGCCGCGCCTCCAGGTCGACCACCTGGCGGGTGAGCCGGTCGTAGGCTCGCACACACCTGATCGTCTGGGCGACCTCCTGGCCGTACGCGCCGACGTTCTGGATGGGAGTCGAGCCGACCAGCCCCGGAATGCCCGACATGCACTCAAGGCCCGACCAGCCCTCGGACACGGCGCGGGCGACCAGCGGGTCCCAGTCCTCGCCCGCCTCGACGGTGACCAGCACCTGCTCGCCGTCACGCGAGACGGTCAGCCCCTGGGTCGCGACCTTGATCACCAGCCCGTCGAACCCCTCGTCGGCGACCACGACGTTGCTGCCCCCGCCGAGCACCAGGGTGGGCACGCCGTTCCTGTCGGCCTCGGCCACCAGGGAGACGAGTTGCTCCGCCGTGGACCCCTCGGCGAAATCGCGGGCGGGCCCGCCCAGGCCCAACGTGGTGTACGGCGCGAGCATCTCCATGGGCCCACAGCTTACGGACAATCCGCCGAGCGGTGGGCGCGGGTCCGCCCGTCAGGCGGAGGCGTGCAGGAGGCGGAGCACCCCGTCATAGTTGCGCCGCGACTCCTGCTCCAGGTAGTCGCCGGGCAGGTCGTCACGGTCGTGACGCTCCACAGGCGGCCGGTCGCGGGGGACGACCAGGGTGCCGTGCAGGGCGAGCGAGAGCTCCAGGTCGGCGTTCGCGCCGTGGTGGGCGTGCTCGGGAAGCGCTCCGATCGCCGCCGACCGGCGCACCGCCATGAGGTCCCCTCTGAGCGCCCGCACCGGGCCCGGCCCCGCCTCGCGCCAGCTTCGACCGTCGTCGAGCGGTTCCGCCCCCCACCAGCCGGCCGCGACGGCCCCTTCGGCGACGGCCGCGATCAGCGGGGTCAGCGCGTCGCCGCGCAGCACAGTGGTCGTCTCCATCAGTACGTGGACCTCGGATTCGTCGAGCCGCAGCAGCTTGGCCCGGCTCTCGCCCCAGGTGGCGGTGCCGCCGCGCCAGTGCGGCCGCTCGGCGACGTGCCAGGCTGCCATGCGCTCGGGCCAGCGGCGGGCCAGGTCGTCCAGCACGTTGCCGGCGCCGTCGACGTTGCCGAGGTCGAGCACGAGCACGCGGGCGCGGGTGTGGTCGATCAGCGACTGCACACACCGCTGTACGTCCTCGGGCCGGCCGTCCACGAGCAGGCCCACGCTCGTGGTGATCTCAGCGGTCTCGACGCGCTGCCGCTCGGTGTTGACGCCGAGGTCGTCGAGGCGGCTGGTGGCCAGCGACGCGTCCCAGGTGCGCTGGGCGTGCAGCATGCCGTCGCCGTCGTCCCCGTGCTGGCCGGGGTCTCCGGAGAAGCCCAGCTCGGCGGCGGGGTTCTGGCGTGCGTGCGTGCCACGCGGCTTGGCCCCGGCCGTACCGACCCCGGTCGCCCGCCGCCCGCCCGCAGTCTCACGGCCCCTGCCGGCGGTGTCCCGCCCGGAACCCGCGCCACCGGCGGGGTCGCGACGCGTGCGTGCGCCCTCTGTGGTGTCGCGGCCCGTGCCTGCCTGGTCGCGACCGGCGACCGCGCCGCCTGCGGTGTCGCGGCCGGTGCCGCCGCTGCCCGCCACGGCCTCGACGCGGGCGGGTCTGAGGTGTCCCGGGGGCTTCGCGTCGGTGACGGCGGAGACGGGGATCGATCGGACCGTGGGCCAGACTTCTCGCGCGGCTTCAGACATACCGTCACGGAGTACCCGGGAGCGGGCCGACTTATCATCGCCGGCCTGCCGGCGTTCAGGACAGCTGCACCACCGCACGCGCCTTGGACAACACCTGAGCGTCGTCCGCCCTGGCGACGAGCCCGACGACGACGCGCTTGTCCTCGAGTTTCGCCTCGATCACGCCGCTGACCGTGATCGTGGCTCCCTGGTCGTCGTCGGGCACGACCACCATCGACGAGAACCGCACGCCGAAGTCGACCACCGCACCCGGATCTCCCGCCCAGTCCGTGACGAACCGCCCGGCCTGCGCCATCGTGTACATCCCGTGCGCGATCACGTCGGGCAGCCCCACCATCTTGGCGAACCGCTCGTTCCAGTGGATCTGGTTGAAGTCGCCGGAGGCGCCGGCGTACATGACGAGGTTGGAGCGGCGCACGCGGTAGTCGACGGTCGTGAGCTCCTGGCCGACCTCGACCTGGTCGTACTTCACCGTGGCGGTCATCAGGCGGCCCCTCCGCGCTCCACGATCGTGTTGTAGGTGACGCAGACGGGCTCGCCCTCGACGGTCGTCACGTCGCTGCGCACGGTCAGCAGCTCGTTGCGGCCGGCGGTGCGGATGTCGGTGATCGTCGCGGTGCTGACCAGCTCGTCGCCGGCGATGACGGGACGTACGTACTCGAAGCGCTGCTCGCCGTGGACGACCATGGCGAAGTTGAGGCCCAGACCGGGGTCGGCCAGGGCCTCGCCGCCGCTCTGCAGGCTGAAGACGATGGGGAACGTGGGCGGCGCGATCACGTCGGGGTAGCCGGCGGCCCGCGCGGCCTCCTTGTCGCGGTAGAGAGGGTTGTTGTCGCCGATCGCGGTGGCGAACTCCCTGATCTTCACCCGGCTGACCTCGTATGGGGCGCTGGGCGGATAGCTCCGGCCCACGAAGTCACGGTTCAAGGCCATCGATGGCTCCTCGTATGTCTCCGACCGAGCGCTGCTGAGGGCGACGGTAACAGAACAACGTTCGGCTGTCGCGAGAGATGGCCGTGATTTTGCCGTGCCGCCCTTGCTTCGAGCAGCCCTGTTCGACCTCGTCGAGAGACGGGCTGACCCGGGACATACCAAACAGAACACCGTTCCGGATATCTCGGAATGCTGCGTTCGGGGCGGAGCACGGTCCTGGCGGGATTTCGCTGTACGAGACGCGCGCCTGGGCCGATGCGACTGCCGCGCTGGACGCCCTGCCCGAGCCGTTGGGCGGGGTCGAGTCGAGGTAGTGGGCCGGCTCAGCCACACCCGCGTTGAACGCGGCCGCCCGGCCGGCGGGCAGGTGCGTCAGGGCACGCCACGAGAGCCGGCCACGGGCCGGAGCCACATGCGGCAGGCGGGGGCGGACACGACGAACCGGCGCCCTGCGAAGGGGGCGCCGGCTGTGCGATGGAACGGATAAGGGGGGCCGATGGCCCTGCCCGGTGCGAACCTAGCGGGTCTCGCGGTGCGCGCGGTGGCAGCGGCAGTTGGGGCAGTATTTCTTCAGCTCAAGCCGATCCGGGTCGTTGCGCCGGTTCTTCCGCGTGATGTAGTTGCGGTGCTTGCACTCCTGGCAGGCCAGCGTGATCTTCGGCCTAACGTCGGTGGCAGCCACTTGGGAGTGCCTTTCTACGTTCGGGACATGGACAGGCCCGTGCCCAGGTCGGTGACCTGGGAATGGGCAGTAGCGGAGGCCGGACTTGAACCGGCGACACAACGATTATGAGCCGTTTGCTCTGCCTGACTGAGCTACTCCGCCTTGAGCCGGTCAACGACACCGGCCATCGTAGAGAATACCCGACGTGGCGAGCACATCGGCAACTCGCTCCATCGGGCAGGCTCTCTCCAGTATGCCCCAGGAACCCCCCAGAACCGAAATCCGGTGCGACGGACGTGCCCGGGAACGGACGCCCCGCATCCACCCGCCGGCCGCGAGACCCGGGAACAGGCTGGACACCTGATCATCGTGATGCCCAGCCGGTGTCCACGACCGTGCGGTACGGCTGACGTACTACGTCATCGCCTGGCGCCTCGCGGCGCCGCACCGGTCATCCGCAGTGGACGTCACGCTTGTACACGTAGCCCTTCTTCCCCGACGTGCCTTCGATGTGGGCGGCCACATCGATGCACTTGTTCTTGGCTGCGACGTAGACAGGACCCGCGTACCGCGAGAAGTCGCCCCAGTCGGTGTCGGCCCAGGAATTCTTGTCGGACGAACGAATCCGCACCGACTTGTAGTCGGACCGACCGTAGTTCGACCCGGAGCCGTAGGCCAGTGCGCAGTTCTTTCCGGTGCGGGCGTTCCACCGGATCTCGAGGAGGCCGTACTTCTGGCCGCCCTTGTTGATGTTGTAGGCTCCCACGAGCTTGTAGCCGCTCCCACAGGGGCTGGCGGCACTGGCGGCACTGGCGGGAGCAGCGCTCGTGGAGATGATCCCGGCTGCGAGCACCCCGGCACTCACAACGGCAGCCAACTTGGTACGCATGCGTTTCTACCTCTCCTCGCCTTCGGCATCTGTAGCCCTGTGAGGATAACGAGTCCCATGCGACACTTTGGGCCATTTGTTCGTTAAGCGCAGCAAAGCAACAAACCACCACTGTGGGAACTGGCTGGGCATACTCGCACCTGGCGGCGGTCAGGAGACATGCGCGAGCCCAGCTGGAGACGTTCTTCGTTCCTACCCGGCTTACGGGTGACGGCGTTAGTCGCGAGAACATGCCCGACGATCACAAAAGCCCGGCCCCGAGATCTCTCGGACCAGGCGTTTTTCCTGCTCAGACTGTGAGCCCCCAAACGGAATCGAACCGTTGACCTTCTCCTTACCATGGAGACGCTCTGCCGACTGAGCTATAGGGGCCTGTCCGTCGCTGCGGACAGGTGTAACCATACACGGCGCTCAGCCCTGATGCGAACTTGTTCCGGCCTCCACGGGGACCTCCGCGTGGCGCCGCGCGGGCAGCTCGATCACCTCGCACAACTCGGCCAGATCGACCAGCCTGGCCACCTGCGCGACCGACGTGCAGTCGGCGATCACGCACCCGTGCCTGCGCACGCGCAGCACCTGCCGGCCGGCCCGGATGGCCGGCAGGACCTCGTAGCCGTCGAGGCCGATCCATCGCCTGTCCATAGCGGCACACACTAGCCGTCGGGTCTCTCAATTTCCGGCCGCCACATGCGTTACCGGCATACCGGATGGGTCAGCGAGATCCGGTACGTGGCGGGCGGTAGCGGTAGAAGCCGGCGAAGTCCTTCTTCTCGGCGATGTCGTCGACGCGCACGATCGCCCCGGTCTCGGGCGCGTTCATCATCGTTCCCTTGCCCAGGTAGATGCCGACGTGATGGGTCTTGACGGTCTTTTTGGTGATCTTGCCGAAGAATGCCAGATCCCCGGGCTTCGGGGACTTCACCCGGCGCATCTTGCGTACGTGCGCGTCGGTGTTGCCCGGTCCCAGCACGTCCCTGCCGTGCGCCAGCGCGTACACCCACCTGGTCAGCCCCGAGCAGTCGAGGCCGCGCGTCCTGGCCGCCGGGCACGGCTTGATCTTCCCTCGGTAACCCCTGCAGGTGCCCTTCGACGGTCCCGGCTCGCCGGCGTGGCCGCCGCCCCAGGCGTACGCGATGCCGTGCCGCTCGATCTCGTAGGCGAGCTGGACGATCCTGGGCGGGAGGGGCAGGCCGAGCGGCATCGAGGCCGTGGCGGTCAGCAGGATCAGCGCTGCCGCCACCGCTGACCGCCGCTTCACCCAAACACCCCTTATAGCCGGGTCTTGGGATACATCCTGCCTTATCGGGCTTTAAGGGTGAGCTTCACCGAACCGACGGTGATGTTCATGCCGACCGTGCCCTTCGCCTTCCTGGGCTTGGTGGTGAACACGAACAGCACCTTCTTCGCCTTCGGCAGCTCCTTGACCCGGCACGTCACCGCCGTACCGCTGAACTTGCACGCCGGCGCCTCGACCACCCGCTGCCCGCCGAACGCGCGCCCCGACACCTTGATGTCCTTGACCGGGTAGGGGCCGGTGTTCGTCACGACCACCTTGTACGACGTCCTGCTCATGGCCTCGCCCGAGACCATCACCTCGGCCGGCGGGTTGGCCAGCGCCCTGAGCCGGGACTCGCTGCCGTTGAACGAGTTCTGGCCGCCGGCCAGCGTGCCCTTGTCCGCCGACTGCCAGAACGTGTGCCGCTTCCAGCCCTTCGGCAGCGACCCCGGATCGCTCCCCCAGCGGGCCAGCCAGAGGGGGTTGGACGCGAACGCGGCCGAGTTCCCCGTACAGGTCCGCCACCAGCTCGTCGTGGTGTGGATGATGGCGTGCCGGCCAGTCGCCCGGCGGTATTTGACCGTGAAGTCCTTGATCCAGGCGACCATGTCCTTCGTGGACAGGCCATAGCAGGAGTTCTTGCCGTTCTTGTCTTTGTACGGATTGTCCTCCAGGTCGAGGACTCCGGGGAGGGTTTGGCCGTCGCTGATCCAGTCGCCGCCATTTTGGAGGAAATAGTCGGCTTGGGCTCTCCCATCGGATTCACGCGGTTGCGCAAAGTGATAGGCGCCGCGGTAGAGGCCCGCCTCCGCGGCACCGCCGAACTGTCCGTCGAAACGCGGGTTGCGGTAGTCGGCGCCCTCGGTGGCCTGCACGAACGCGAATTTCCCGCCGCCCAGGGCCACGTTCTCCCAGTCGACGTCACCGGTCCGGTCGCTGACGTCGACCCCACGGACCCCGCCGGCGGCCTCGGCGACTCCGGTCATCCCGGTCGCCGCGATCACCATGGACAACCACAGACGTTTCACCCCGGAGATCCTTGCGGAGCCGCATACAAATCCGCAAGTCGAGCTATATTCACGCTCTTTGACGTATCGACCGAATAGACCGGCCCCAGCGCGAGCGGCCGCGCCGCCGCCGACCATTCCCGCCACCGCTCGTCATCGACCTCTGCGTCATGGTGGATCGAGTGCCGCGCGCGCCGCTCGTACCGGCTCTCGCCCGCGGCCATCCCGAGTCGCCTGCTCCACTCTCTGGCCTCCACTCCGCCGGGGCTGGAGAGGACGTCCGCCAGCGTCTCCTTGAGGGCATCCTTGGAGAAGACCGGCAACCCGAGTTCGCGGCCGAGCGCGCGGGCCAGTGTGGTCTTCCCCGCTCCCGGCAGCCCGTTCACCAGCACGGTGAGCCTGCGCATGACCCGACATGCTGCCAGAAGCGGCGTCCGAGAGCCCTGTCGAAACAGATTTTCTCCAGCATCGGGATAACCGCACCTCAGAGCCCCGAAATCGGCTTCCGCGGGGTGTACGTCGAGCACGTCGTTTTCGCAGGTCAGCGCCGTATGTGTACGTCATGTTCGCGTTTGCCAAAGAGGGTTTTCCTCCTCAGACTGGACTCATTCCCGACCCCCCGCCCCGACCAGGGGTTTCTTTGCCATGCCCGGAGGAGACCGACCATGATCCACGCCCGGGGCCTGACCCGAGAATTCAAGGTCAAGAAGGAGACCGTCACCGCCGTCGCCGGCATCGATCTCGATGTGGAGGCCGGCCAGCTCGTGGCGTTCCTCGGCCCCAACGGCGCAGGGAAGTCCACCACCCTGCGCATGCTCACCACCCTGCTTCCGCCCACCTCCGGCACCGCCACGGTGGCGGGCCACGACGTGGCCTCGCACCCGGCCGCCGTCCGCTCCCGCATCGGCTACGTCGGCCAGAAGAACAGCGCGGGCGAGAACTTCCTCGTCCGCGACGAACTCGTCACCCAGGGCCGCTGCTACGGCCTCGGCACCAGCGACGCCGCCGCCCGCGCGGACGAACTGCTGGACCTGCTCGACCTCCGGCCGCTGGCCAGACGCAGTCCCGGCACCCTGTCCGGCGGCCAGCGCCGCCGCCTGGACATCGCGCTCGGCCTGATCCACCGCCCCGACCTGCTCTTCCTGGACGAGCCCTCGACGGGCCTCGACCCGAAGAGCCGCGCCGACATCTGGCAGCACATCCTGCTGCTGCGGGAGACGTTCGGCACGACGCTCTTCCTCACCACGCACTACCTGGAGGAGGCCGACAACATGGCCGAGCGCGTGGTGATCATCGACGGCGGGAAGATCATCGCGGACGGCACCGCCGAACGGCTCAAGAACGACCTCGCCGGCGACCACATCACCATCACCACCAGCACCGAGCGGGAGGCGCGGACGGCCGCCCGCATCGGCGACGGGACAGCGACCGGCACCACCGTACGCCTCCAGGTGCCCAACGCCGCCGCCGCGCTGCCCGACTATCTCCGCACCCTGGACGGCGCCGGCATCAAGGTCACCACCGCCGAGACCGCCCGCCCCACCCTTGACGACGTGTTCCTCGCACTTACCGGGAGAAGCCTCACCGATGACGACATTCCTGCGTGACACCACCACCGTCTTCTCGCGCGAGGTCAAACCGTCCCTGCGCGAGCCCGTCGGGCTGCTCTTCGAGATGGGTCAGCCGCTGCTGTTCCTGTTCCTGTTCGGGTCGCTGCTGGACGGCGCGGTCGGCTCGTCGTGGCAGTGGTTCGTGCCGGGCATCCTGGTCATGATGTGCCTGACCGGCCCGCTGGCCGCCGGCTACACGCTGCTGGTCGAGCTGATCGGCGGCTCGATGGAGCGCATGATGGTCACCCCGCTCAACCGCACGGCGATGCTGGTCGGCAGGACCATGAAGGAGATGATCGTCCTGCTGGTCCAGGCGGTGCTGATCATCCTGCTGGCGCTGCCCCTGGGCTTCGAGCTCCATCCGGTGGGCGTGCTGACCGGCCTGGTGCAGCTGGTGATCTTCGGGGTGGGGCTGGGCTCCCTCTCGTTCGTCCTCGCCATCAAGTCGGCGCCCGGCGGCACCCTGTTCTACATCGTCAGCCAGTCGATCATGTTCCCGCTGCTCCTGTGCTCGGGCGTGCTCCTCCCCCTGGACACCGCCCCCGCCTGGCTGCAGGCCATCGGGTACGCCAACCCGGTCACGTACGTCGTCGACGCCCAGCGCGCGCTGTTCGCCGGCGACCTCGCGAACCTGTCCGTCCTGTACGGCACCGCCGCCGCCTGCGCGGTGGCCGCCGTCGGCCTCTACCTGGGCAACCGGGCCATGCGGCGGGGCGTCTGATCGAGGGCACGATGGAGGCATGACTCACCTGGTCGTGACCGGCACGCTCCCCTACATCCCCGTGGCGCACCGCATGGACCTGATGCGCTCCGAGTCCGTCCCGCCGCTGGAGCAGACCACGTGCGCGTTCGCGTTCGTGTCGGACCGTGCGGGCAGAACCCTCATGACGCGCGTGGACCGGCGCGGCTGGGACATCCCCGGCGGCCACCTCGAACCCGGCGAGACCGCGGTCGACGCCGCGGTCCGCGAGCTGTACGAGGAGACCGGCCTGCGCCTGCCCCCGTCCGCGCTGTCCGTCTTCGCCTGGGAACGCATCGAGCTGCTCGCCCCGGCGCCCGACGGCTACCGTTACCCGCCGCTGACGTACATGGTGATGTTCCGTGCCGCACTCCCGGCCCTGGGCTCCCCGACCCAGCCGCCCGCCGGGTCGGAGGCCACGGGGGCCGGGTGGCTGGAGGTCGAGGAGATCACCCGGGTGTGCGCCGGCCGGTCATGGCTGGCCCTGCTGGACGGGGCGGGCCCGCTCTAGGTCGGCGCTGCGGTAGAGCCGCTGGGGGATCCGCGCAAGCGTGGACGGGTGGGCCTGCGGGCCGAGGCCGTACACCTTCTGGAAGCTCATGATGAGGGGGCGCCAGGTGTCCGGGTCGACGCGGTCGTCCGTACCGGCCATGAGGATCTCCTCGTGCACCCAGACCCGCGGTGCCGTCCTCGTTCATGGAGGAGATGAGGACCACGGGGGTGCCGAAGTAGAGGATGTTCGGCTCGATGCGGGTTTGCGTGTAGGTGACGGTGCTCACCACCACCTTTGCGGCGGATCGGGGACGGCGCTGGCGGCCTTCGGACGTCTCGTGGAGGTCACGGCTCGGCTCGGCTCCCCGCGACGCTTGCCTCCGAGGGCGCGGGCGGCAAGGATCGTGAGCCCGCACCATCCGCCGGAGAAGGACTGCTTCCTCCATGAAGATCCGCTACAACCCGCTGCTGGGCTGGACGTTCCTGATCCTGGGCTCGGTCCTGGTCCTCCTGCAGCTCTGGCTCTTCCTGCTCGGGACCTTCAGCCCGACGATCGTCGTCGGGCTGATCGTCGCCGGACTCGGCGTCATCTATCTGCGGCGGCCGTACTTCCGGGTCGAGCCCCAGGCCATCGTCCTCACCGCGCCGGTCGGGCCGGCCGAACGCAGGTTCCCCGTCAGCGCGGGCGGGAGCCCGCGCATGGAGGGCAACCGCATCGTCATCGACGAGGCGGGCGCCGTCCGGAAGGTGCCCGTGCGCAAGGGGATGGCGCACCCGGCGGACTGGGCGGCGTACACCGGCACCCTTCCGCGCTGAGCGGGCACGCCCGTCATTGCCACGCGGGGTCCTGCGCCAGTTTCTCGGCGATGCGGTTGTGGAAGCTCTTGCGGGACAGGGCCTGCTCGATGTCGGTGACCACCTGGGTGAGCGGGTAGGGGATCTCGGCCTCGATGTCGGCGAGGGCCGCCTCGGTGGCCCGCCACTCCGCCGCGAGGCGGCCGACGACCGCGCGGGCGTGGTCGGTGAGCGTGACCTTCTTGCTGCGCGCGTCCTCGCCGGTCACGGTCTGGACCCAACCTGCCTCGCGCATGGCGGCCACCTTCTGGCTGAGCGCCGAGTGGGTCCGTCCGACCGACTCGGCCAGTTCGGTGATGGTCATCGGGCCCAGGGCGTTGAGCCGGAGCAGCTCCATCACGAAGCTCGGTTTGAGGCCGTCGATCTGTTTCTCGGAGTAGAGCCGGGTGATGTCGGCGTCCATCGACGCCTGCAGGGTCCGCAGCGGCCGCCAGAGGCTCTCGCTGGTGGGGTCGTCATCCGTCATGAGGCCATTGTAACAGTACTTATATAAGCACTGTTGATCCTCGGCGGGATTCGCCGCCCGGAGCCCTGCACCTCCTGGGGAATCCGTGCCAGACTGCCTGCTCGGTGGTGCCTTTTCGGCGCAGGAGGAGGACCCGGATGGGGTTGCACATCGAGAGCCGGCCGTCCGATTCGCCGTACATCGAGCGGGTGTGGCGCAGCACCAGCCATGACGTCGCCCGCATGACGTCGATCGCGACCCCGCATCACGAGCTGGTGTTCTGGGAACACCGCGGCGAGGTCAGCGTGGCCGTCCGGGGGCCCGAGAGGTCGGCGAGCCCCGCCGGCGTGCCCGAGGACGCGACGTTCTTCGGGATCACCTTCTCGCTGGGCACGTCCATGCCCCACCTTCCCGGCCGCCTGCTCGTCGACGGGGCCGTGGAGATCCCCGGCGCGACGCGCAGGTCGTTCTGGCTGAAGGGCTCCACCTGGCGCCTGCCCGGCTACGACAACGCCGAGGAGTTCGTACGGCGGATGGTGCGCGAGGCGGTGCTGGACCGCGACCCGATCGTCGCCACGGTGCTCCACGGCGCCACACCGGACGTGTCGGAACGCACCGTCCAGCGGCGTTTCGTGGCGGCGACCGGCCTCACCCGGGGCGCCGTCCAGCGCATCGCCCGTGCCCGGCAGGCGGCGCTGCTGATCCAGGACGGCACGCCGGTCCACGACGTGATCCACCGGCTCGGTTACTTCGACCAGCCGCATCTGGCGCGGTCGCTGACCCGGTACGTCGGGCGGACCGCCACGCAGCTGAGCGTCCCGGCCCCGGACGAGCCTCTGTCGCTTCTGTACAAGACGTGAGAACCCCGCCCCCATACCGTTCACATCGGCGCATTGAGCGACACCTTCTGACAACTCCAACGGCTAGGGAGCCCAGCGATGGCCAAGATCATTTCGAGCTTCTTCATCTCCCTCGACGGCGTGGTCGAGTCGCCGGACCAGTGGCACTTCCCGTACTGGAACGACGAGATGGGCGCCGTGGTCGAGGCGGGCATGCAGAGCGCGGCGGCGATGCTGATGGGCCGCAGACTGTACGACGAGTGGTCCACCTACTGGACGTCGACGGACGCCGACCCGGAGGTGGCCGCCTTGCTCAACAACGCCCGCAAGTACGTCGTGTCCAACAGCCTGCAGAAGGCCGACTGGGGCAACACCACCATCGTCTCCGGTGACGTCGCGGCCGGGCTGCGCGAGATCAAGGAGGAGATCAGCGGCGGCGACGTCCAGATGTCCGGCTCGGCGACGACCGTACGATGGCTGCTGGCCAACGGGCTGCTCGACGAGCTCAACCTGCTCGTCCACCCGATCGCCGTCGGCCACGGCCAGCGGTTGTTCGAGGACACCCCGACCCACCCGCTGAAGCTGGTCAGGTCGGAGACCTTCCGGACCGGCGTGCTGAACCTGGCGTACGTCCCCGACGCCGGCTGAGCGGCCTCAGAGCAGCCGTCGCTGCAGGACGTCGGCGATGACCGTGGTCACGACCTTCTCGACGGCGGCGGGGTCCGGCGGCGAGCCTTCCCTGCCGGCGTAGAGCAGGTGCGCGGCTCCGACGAGCGTGAGCGCGAGCGTGTCGACGTCGGCGTCCACCGCGATGCGGCCCATCTCGACCTCGGCGGCGAGGTAGGAGGCGATCATCGCGGTGGCCTCGGCCAGGAGCGGAACCCCCGCCGGCCGGGTCCGGCGCAGCCGGGCGCGCAGCTCGTCGCGGAAGGTGATGAGGCCGACGATGGCCACGGCGACCGACTCGAACACGCCGGTCAGCGCCGCGGTGAGGTTGCCGGCGACGGTGCCGGTGCCGGTGCGGTCGAGCAGGGCGACGGCCTGGGCCTCGATCCGGCCGACGCGGTCGAGCACGAGCTCGGCGAGGAAGGCGTCGAAGTCGGCGAAGTGCCGGTGCAGCACACCCTTGGCGCAGCCGGCCTCGCTGGTGACCGCCCGGCTGGTCAGCCCGCTGGGGCCGGCCCGGAGCAGGACCCGCTCGGCGGCGTTGAACAGCTGGTCGCGCACGTCGCGCAGGGCCACCCCAGTCGGCACCGTGCGTTCCTCCATCAGCGTAACCGGACCTCCAGGCTAGCTGAGTGGGCATGCGCCCATTAGGGTGGGCACATGCCCACTTCATCGACGGAAAGCAACCAGCCCCATCGGCTCCGTCAGGTCGCCGAGTCGTTCGGCACCGACGCCGAACGCTACGACCGCACCCGCCCGCGCTACCCTGACGCCCTGGTCGAGCGGATCGTCGCCGCCGGCCCCGGGCCGCTCCTCCTCGACGTCGGCAGCGGCACCGGCATCGCCGCCCGCCAGTTCCAGGCCGCCGGATGCCAGGTGCTCGGCGTCGAGCCCGACCCGCGCATGGCCGCCCTGGCCAGGCAGACCGGGGTCGAGACCGAGGTGTCGACGTTCGAGGACTGGGACCCGGCGGGCCGCACCTTTGACACGGTCGCCGCCGCGCAGGCCTGGCACTGGGTCGACCCGGTCGCGGGCGCCGCCCAGGCCGCGCGGGTGCTGCGTCCCGGAGGACGGCTGGCGCTGTTCTGGAACGCGTTCCAGCCTCCCCCCGACCTGGCCGAGGCCTTCACCGCGATCTATCGCCGGGTGCTGCCCGAGACGCCGGTCCACGACCCCACGAAGCCCCTCACCGAGGCGTACTCCGCGATGTGCGACACGGCCACGGACGGGATGCGCCAGGCCGGCGCATTCGGCGAACCGGAGCGGTGGCACTTCGACTGGGAGCACACCTACACCCGGGACGAGTGGCTGGACCAGACCCCCACACACGGAGGCAACAATCGGCTCCCGGCCGCCGAACTGGACGAGGTGTTGTCCGGCATGGGGGCCGCGATCGACGCGGTGGGCGGCGCCTTCAGGATGCACTACACCGCCGTGGTGGTCACCGCGGCACGGACCGCCTGACGACTCAGGGCCGTGCCAGGAACCCGGCGAGAAGGTCGCGGCCGCTCTGAAGATCGTCGATGCGCCGGTCCATGGTCGCCAGTTCGCCGTTCAGGATGTCCCACAACTCGGCGCACCACTCGATGTCGGGACGCTCGCCCCGCGCGCACGGCAGCACCGACCGGATCGCCTCGGTGGACAGCCCGGCCCTCAGCAGGGCGCACCTGCCGCACGGTGACCACGGAATCCTCGTCGAAGTGACGGTAGCCGTTCGTACCGCGGCCACTGTCCAGCAGGCGAGCAGTTCGCCGACCCCTTCGCCTTGCGCGACAGGGCCTGCTGTGCCTTGGCGCAGCCGCCGCTCGGCGCGGCGCAGGAACCGGGGGTCAGCACCACCGCCGACACCCCGGAAAGCCAGGCCCGCTGCGAGGTCTGCTTCGCCTGCGTGATGACCCGCTTGGACAGCTCAGCGTCCGAGATGTACGGCAGTCCCTGCTCGCGAGCGTCATGCCGTGCGTGCAGTCCGTCGTTGAACACCGTCCGCGCACCCGAACGCCCGCGCCAGCGCTTGACGCTGACCGGCGATCGGGTAGAGGCGGACCGCTTCACCCCCGGCAAGGCCGGAGCACTGCGGACCAACCCGAGCGCAGGAGGCGGGTGCTGACCCCGGTGCGCCGGGGTCAGCACCCCGATCAGCATGCGGGTTGGCCTTTCCATCGATGTGAGGCCCTAACGTCGCCGTTGTCACGGACATTCCATCTGTTGAGCATGCTGGAGCGACGTATGTCTTCCTTCGTTGTCCACCGCGACGGCCACGCGGCGAGCGCCGGCGACCTGGCGCCGCTCGCCTTCGCCGGCTACGCCCACTTCACCGCCATGCAGGTGCGTGGCGGCCGGGTGCGGGGGCTCGACCTCCACCTGGAACGGCTGCGCTCCGCCTCGCTGGAGCTGCTCGGCCGGGCCGTGCCCGACGACCGCGTACGCGCCTGCCTGCGGGCGGCGCTCCGGGCGGGCCCCGCGGACCTGTCCTTGCGGGCCACGGTGTACCCCCCTGCCGGCGACTTCACCGTGGCGTCGGCCGAGGAGGAGCCGGAGCTGCTCGTACGCACCGGGCCCCCCGCGACCGGCCCGGCGGGGCCGCTCGCCCTGGCGGCCTTCGAGCACGAACGGTTCCTTCCGGCCGTCAAGCAGGTCGGGGAGGCGGCCAAGACGTACTACCTCCGCCAGGCCGTCGCCCGCGGCTTCGACGACGCCGCCTTCGTCGACCGGCGGGGGCGGCTCAGCGAGGGCTCGATCTGGAACCTGGCCTTCTGGGACGGCTCGGGGGTGGTGTGGCCCGAGGCGGAGATGCTGGTGGGGACCACGATGGGCATCATACGCAGGCAGCTCGACCGCCTCGGCGTGCCCCAGCGCGTCGAGGAGGTCGGGCTCGCGGACCTGTCGTCGCTGGCGGGCGCGGTGGTGCTGAACTCGTGGACGCCGGGCCTGGCCGTGCACCGGATCGGCGCCGCGTCCCTGCCAGCGGCGCCGTCCTTCGTGAAGGTGCTGCACGAGGCGTACGAGGCCGAACCGCTCACCGCGCCGTAGCGCCCCGTCGGTCGTCCGTGCCGCCACGGCCCCGGGGTCGGGCCGAAGTGCGGATGGCCTTGTGATCACGTGCGCGGGGGCGACGCCCTGACGGCCCTGTTCCAGGCCAGCAGTACCGGCACTCCCGCGACCAGGCCGGCGGCGCCGGCGATCGCCAGGCCGTGCTCCGGTCCGGCCGCTTCGACGAGGAGGCCTCCGAGCAGGATGCCGAGCCCCTGGGCGGCGACCATGCCGGAGGAGGCCAGGCCGACCGCCTGTCCCCTGCTCTCCGGCGGTGCGATCCGCACGTACTCCGCGTTGGCCGCCACGTGATAGCCGGTCAGCACCCCGCACACCGTCCAGAGGAGCAGCAAGGGCACGTAGCCGGGATCCGCCGCGCTGATCACCAGCGGCACGCTGGCCACCACCGCCATCGGGGCCATCAGCGCCATCCGCCGCGATTCGGACAGGAACCTGGACAGCGCGAACACGCCGATGACGTTCCCCACGGGCAGGGCGGCCATGAGGAGTCCCGCCTCCGGGGTGCCCAGGCCGAACGAGGCGGCGTACGGCACCGCGATCGCCTCGGGGATGACGTGGAAGCCCGACAGCATGGCCAGGCCGAGCAGGCTGCGCAACGCGCGATGCCCGGCCACCAGCCGCAGCCCGCCGAGGAGGGAGATCGGGTCCTTTCCCGCGGCCGCCGGGCGCCGGCGCACCGTGGCCAAGGTGAGTGACGCGGCGGCGGCGTACGTGGCCGCGTTGATGAGGATGGCCGTCTCCGCGCCGACCAGCGTTACCACGATGCCGCCGCCGGCGAAACCGAGCAGCGTCACGACCTGGTCGCTGAGCTGGTGGACCGCCACTCCGGTCTGGTAGAGCTCGCGGGGCAGCACTTCGGGCGTCAGCGAGATGCGCGCCGCCCTGCTCGGCGAGTCGAGCAGTTGCGAGGCGAAGACCAGGGCGCACAAGGCGGGCAGCGAAAGACCGGGCAGTGCGACGAACCCGATGAGGACGGTCCTGGTCACATCGCAGGCGATCGTGACCTCGCGCCGCGGGTAGCGGTCGGCCAGCCAGCCCAGCGCGGGCCCTCCGACCAGCGCGGGCACGAACGTCATCGCGTAGACGAGCGTGGTGACGGCGGCCGAGCCGCTGCGCTCGTAGGCCAGGACGGCCAGCGCGACGCGCGCCAGCTGGCTGCCCGCTCGCGACAGCAACCCGCCCAGCCACAAGCCGCGAAACTCGCCGATCGCGAGCACTTTGGCGTACATCGATTCCGCCCGATCCTCCTCGGCTGCCCTCGCCGCCCACGACGCACCCGCACACCGGCACGCCCTGCCCCGCTTCCACAAGCGGGGCACGACCCGCGCTGCGGCAGGTCCTGCCCCGCGCCAGAGGCCCGCACGGGCGGGCACCCGGCCTCCGCGGTGGGTGATGGCCCGCCTGCGCGGCGTCACAGCCGCCACCACTCCACCGCGGGATCACCTCATCAGCTCCAAATGGGATCGCGTCGCATGGCCCACACCTCCCTTCAGGACAGGACGCCGTCCGCCGGTTGCGGAGGGCACAAATCCGGGCTGGTACGTCCGGGCGCCTCGGCGTGGTCGCATCCATCGGCGCGCCCGCCAGGCCGCACCGCCCTCAGGAACACGTTCATCGAGGTGGTTCACCCCCGGCTCTCGGTCTGAGAACCGGCGTCGACGCGGCGTGCCGCCGCGCGGAAGCCCGGAAAGGCTATGGCTCATATTCAGGTGACGAATGGGCGGCCTCCCGGGGGACACCTCGGCCCCGCGAATCCGGAACTGTTCGAGCAAGGTGGGCCGCTGCCGCAGCCGGGGTTGTAGTAGCCACCACCGTCACCTCGCCGGGACCTCCTGCCGCGTCGCCGGGGCGCAGTGGCGGCAGGGCCGCCGGCGGCGCAGCCCGTAGGCGCACGCGGCGGCGGCGAGCGCGGCGCCCCAGACGATCCAGAGCACGCCGGGCCCGTTCATGGCCCACGTCCGGCCGGCGTCGAAGCCCATGCGCAGGTTCATCAGGCCGGCCGGGATCGCGGCGAGCGCCACGAGGGACGCCGGGACGACCGCGAGCGCCGGCGGCACACGTTCGCCCGCCCTGAACCAGATCCAGCGCGGGTAGACCTCCCCCCACCTGCGGATCAGGCCGTGGGTCAGGACGGCCCCGCCGATCGAGGCGAGGGCGCAGCCGAGTCCCACCTCCGCCATGCCGGGCGTCTCCCGCATCATGCGGAGGAAGTCGCCGGAGATGCCGAGCGGGATCCCGAGGTACCAGGCGATCCTCGTGATCTCGTACGGCACGGGCGCGGCGCACGCGACGTACACGGCCCACCGGCCCCAGCGGCGCGTGGCCTCCGGCGTCGTCCAGCGCCCGGCGCCCTGGCCGCCCCTGCCGCAGTGCGCGCAGGCCCGGCGGGTCCGGCGCTGGTGGGCGAGGGTGGCCAGGGCCCAGAGCACCCCGCCGGCGAACATGATGATCAGGTTGACCCGGTGCCAGTACAGGATGTCCCCGATGCCCTCCTGCGGGCCGGGAACCCCGGTGAAGGCGAACACCAGCAGGAACGGAGCGAAGGCGACCAGCACGAGGAGGGTGTAGTCCTGGACCACCAGGGCGAGCGTGCCGGCCAGGGTCCACCCGAGGACGAGCAGCATCGTGCGCGCACGCCCCCATCGCCGGGCCATGGCCAGCGCGGCCGCCACGCCGACCAGCCCGGCGGCGGCCATGACCGGCGCGACCGACCCTGCCTGGCTGCCCTCCAGGATCGACCCCGTCGCCCGGTCGTCCTCGACGGGCGCGAACGGGAACCCGCCGCCGCCTAAGGCCCAGTAGAGCCCCAGCGCCCCATAGAGCGCCGACCACCCGGCCGCCGCGTACGCGGACCAGGCGGGCCAGCTCGCCAGAAGGCGGTACACGTGCCTCATCACACCCCCACTGTCTCGATCACGTCCCCGACCAGCTTCGGGGCGACGAGGCGGGCCGCCCATGGGCCGGCCGGCACGGCGGCGTACGGGTTCGGGCGCGGAATGTGCCGTTCGGCACAGGTGGAGTGCGGGACTGGATGTCTAAGCTCGGGATGTGCGTGCGGGAAGAGCCTTGTGGTGGCGTCAGCGGGCCGCGGCGGTCACGGGCGCGGCCGGCGTGGTGTCGCTGACCGCGACCGCCGGCCTGCTGCTGCTCGGGCGGGAGCACCGGCAGGACGCCCCCGCCGGCGGCTGGCTGCTCGGCGAGTCCGCCGCCCTGCTCGTCCTGATCATGGTGACGGTTCGCGTCGCGCCCGCCCGTCACGCCCTGCTCTCCGTGGGGCCGGCGGGCGTCGCCCTGCCGGTCCTCCTGCTGCGTTTCGGCACGGGGCCGCCGACTCTGGCTGCGGTGGCCGGCTTCGCCGTCTGGGTGCTGTCCGCGCTGCTCGCGGCCATGGTCGGGCTCTATCTGCGTTCGCTGGACGAGCGGCGGGCCCGTTCCGTGCGAGCGGCCCGCCAGGCGCAGCGCGCGCAGCTCGCCCAGGACCTGCACGACTTCGTGGCTCACGACGTCAGCGAGATGCTCGCCCAGGCCCAGGCCGGCCAGATCCTCGCCGAGCAGGACCCGCGGCAGTCGGCGGCGGTGTTCCGGCGCATCGAGCACGCCGCGCAGCAGGCCCTGGCGTCGATGGACCGCACCGTGCGGATGTTGCACGAGGACGACCTCGCCGCCGAGCAGCCGGCTCACCGCACGCCGCTGCCCGGCCTGGCCGATCTGAGGGAGCTGGCCGGCAGGTTCTCGTCGTCGGGCTCCGCGACGGTCCATCTCGACGTCGACGCGGCGGACGGCGTGCCCCGGGAGGTGGCCGCGACTGCTTACCGGGTCGTCGTCGAGTCGCTGACCAACGTACGCCGGCACGCCGTGACGGCGAGCCGGGTGGAGGTGAGCGTCCGTCGCACCCCGGCCGGCGACGCTCTGGAGGTCACCGTGACCGACGACGCCACCACCGGGCCCGCGCCCAGCGGCGTGACACGTGGCGTGACCCGTGGCGGGACCCACGACGGGCTCCACGGCGGGGGCCGTGGCCTGGCGGGTCTGGCGGAACGGGTCGAAGCGCTCGGCGGCACGCTGACCGCCGGCCCGCATGCTCCGTGCGGATGGCGCGTCGCCGCAACCTTTCCGCTGGCGTCCGCGCCCTTACCCACCCGGCAGGCCCGCGCATGAACCTCAGGCCGACGCGGATCCTGATCGCCGACGATCAGGAGAACATCCGCCATGCGTTCCGGATCATTCTCGACAGCCAGCCCGACATGACCGTCGTGGCCGAGGCCGCGTGCGGCGCCACCGCGCTCGAACAGGCCCGTCACCTGCGCCCGGACGTCGTGCTCGCCGACATCCGCATGCCCGGCGTCGACGGGCTCGAAGTGACCCGCCGGCTCGCCGGGCCCGACGTGGCCGACCCCATGCGCGTGGTGGTCGTCACCACGTTCGACCTCGACGAGTACGTCTACACCGCGCTGCGCAACGGCGCCTGCGGCTTCCTGCTCAAACGCTCGGGCCCGACGCTGCTGGCCGAGGCCGTGCGCGCCGCGATGTCCGGTGAGACCCTCATCAGCCCGCAGGTCACCGTACGCCTCCTGCGGCACCTGCTGCCGCCCCCGGCCAGGGCGGCGCGCGGGGAGCCGCCACTCACCGGGCGCGAGCTGCAGATCGCCCGGCTGGTCGCCCGCGGCCGGACCAACGCCGAGATCGCCGCCGCCCTGTTCATCTCGCCCGGCACGGTCAAGAACCACGTCGCCGGCATCCAGCGCAAGCTGGGCACCCGCAACCGCGTGGACATCGCCGTCTGGGCCTGGGAGAGCGGCGCCGTCACGCCCTAGCCGCCACGGCTTCGAGGTGGACGAGCACCGACTGGTCGGGGAAGAGCGGCGGCACGGCGATGCCCGCGGCGGCCAGCGCCGAGCCGGGCAGCTCGGCGTCCCCGGACAACCAAGGGGGCGCGGCCCCGCGAGAGGTCACGGGCACGAGGGGGCGGACGCGGTAGACGGTGTCCCGGTCGATCCCGGCCAGCCGGACCAGGCCGGGCGGCCAGGTGGCCGGGCGGTCCAGTACGGCGATCTCGTAGAGGGCCTCGCTCGCGTCCGGGGCGACGACGCCGTGTGCCCGTACGCCTTCAGGGGTGTCGTCGAGGCGGACCATCGTGCCGGTGTGCAGCAGCCGGCGGTGGCGCTTGTGCAGGGAGATCCAGCCGGCCAGCTCGTCGAGCTCGGCGTCGGCGAGGGAGGTGAGGTCCCATTCGATGCCGTAGTGGCCGAAGAACGCGGTCGCGGCGCGGAAGGCGAGATCGTGGCGCCGCCCGGTCGTGTGGGAGCGGCCGGCGCCGATGTGGCTGCCGACCAGCTCGGGCGGCACCAGTTGCGCGGTCCAGCGCATGATCTGCTGGCGTTCGACGGGGTCGATGCAGTCGCTGGCCCAGACCCGGTCGGTACGCTCCAGGATGCCGAGATCGACGCGGGCGCCGCCGGACGAGCACGACTCGATCTCCAGCCGGGGGTGCGCGGCGCGGAGCTCGTCGAGCAGCCGGTAGACGGCCAGGGTCTGGGCGTGGACCGAGGCGCGGCCCTCGCGCACGGCGGACCCGGCGTCCACGAGGTCTCGGTTGTGGTCCCATTTGATGAAGTCGAGGCCGTACTCCGTGACCAGGGCGAGCAGCCGCTCCTTGATGTGGGCATAGGCGCCGGGGTTGGTGAGGTCGAGGACCTGCTGGCGCCGGGCGGGCGGAGGGAGGCGGTCGCCGGTCTGCAGGATCCATTCGGGGTGGGCGCGGGCCAGGCCGGAATCGGGGTTGATCATCTCGGGCTCCATCCAGAGCCCGAACTGCATGCCGAGCCGCCTGACCCGCTCGGCCAGCGGGTGCAGCCCGTCGGGCCACACGTCGGCGTCGACGTGCCAGTCGCCGAGCCCGGCGCTGTCGTCGCGGCGGCCGGTGAACCAGCCGTCGTCGAGCACGAACCGCTCCACCCCGACGCGGGCGGCCCGGTCGGCGAGGTCGAGCAGC
>NZ_JAAAHR010000112.1:0-31789 GCF_009908215.1 Nonomuraea sp. K271
GCATCCGTACATGAAGGTCGAGATTTTCTCTGATGTCGTGTGCCCCTGGTGTTATATCGGGCATGTCAGGTTCGCTCGGGCGGCTGGGCAGTTCAGGGCCAAGGGCGGCACCCTCGACGTGACGATGCGCCCGTTCCAGCTCGACCCCGGCACCCTCTCGCAGGGCGAGCCGGCCCTCGTGTCGCTGGAGCGCAAGTTCGGGGCGAACGCCCGCCAGATGACCGAGCGCGTCGTCACCACCGCCGCCGGCGACGGCCTGCGGTTCGACTACGACAAGGCGGTCTCCGCCAACACGTTCGAGGCGCACCGGCTGATCGAGGTCGCCACCCGGCAGGGGCTCGGCACGGAGATGGCCGAGCGGCTGTTCAGCGCGTACTTCACCGAGGGCAGGAACGTCGGCGACGCCCGCGTTCTGAGCGAGCTGGCCGCCGAGACCGGGGTGGACGACGACGGCAAGGGCGCGGAGGAGGTGCGCGAGCAGCTCTCCAGGGCAGGCGAGCTCGGCGTCACCGGGGTGCCGCTGTTCCTGTTCGAGGGCAAGTTCGCCGTGTCGGGCGCGCAGCCGGAGGAGACCTTCGCGGCCGTGATCGACGAAGTGGCCGAGCGTACGGGACAGACGCCGATCACCCGGCTCGCGGCGCCCGCCGACGGCTGCGACGACGGCTTCTGCGCCGTGTGACCCGGCCGGCTCAGACCAGCCGGACCTCCAGCGTGGCGGCCTGCCGGAGAGCCGACGGGAGCGCGGCGAAGGTGAGCTTGGCGGCCTTCTGACCAGTGCTGGCGCCGGCGCTTGAGCGGGAGCTCACGCCGCCGGCATACGGCGGGCACCCGCTCGGCGTCGCTGCACGACGTGGTGAGAGCCTCGGGTCTCAGGGGCGGGGCGGCCGGCCGCCGTCAGATCGCCTGGGTCCGCGGCTCCATCGTGCCCTCGCCGAGCCAGCCCGAGCGGTGGTGCCTGCGGCAGAGCACCTGGTAGCGCACGTGTGCGGCGTCGGTGTCGCCGATCACGACCTGCTCGCCCGTACGCGCCATCGTCCCGCCCACGATCCTGGCGTTCAGCCGGCCCGGCCGCCCGCACCAGCACAACACCTCGACCTGCAGCCGGCACACCTCGTCCGCCAGCTCGAACAGCCGCTGGGCGGCCGGGAACATCACCGAACGGAAGTCGGAGGCCAGCCCGAACGCGTAGACGTCGACGCCGTGCTCGTCCACCAGGTCGGCGGGCTGCTCGATCTGTCCGACCGTGTAGAAGCAGGCCTCGTCGCAGATCAGGTAGTCGATCCTGTCGTGCGCGGCGACCAGCCGTACGAGGTCGAGATCGTCATCCACCTCGATCGCCTCGAGACCGAGCCCGATCCGGCTGGTGACCTTGGGGCCGCCGGAGCGGTCGTGCTTGGTCAGCACGAGGCCGCGCCGGCCCTGCCGGCCGTGGTTGTAGTTCATCTGGAGGGCGAGCGTGGACTTCCCGCAGTCCATGGGGCCGAAGTAGAACTTCAGCACAGCGTCCCTGGCACCAGACGGCACGGCAGACAAGGCAGACACTTAGTCACAGACCGCCAGCTTAGTGGCTTGGCTTGTTCCATGACCTCGTGGGACATTTCTCCCCTGGAGTTACAGGAGGAAGTGTGGTCACCGATAATCCGCCGTCCAAGCCGACCTCTACCCCGCCGCCCAGCGGGTCGCCCAGTGAGCCGTCCAGCGGGTCGCCCAGCGGGCCGTCCAGCGGGCCGTCCAGCGGGCCGTCCAATGCGCCGGCCGGCCCTCCGGCGCTCGACGCGATGATGTCGCAGGACGACATCACGGCCGCCCAGGCAGAGGCCACCCGCTGGCGCTACGGCTTCCTGGTCGTGCTCACCGGGATCATCGCGATCCTGGTCGCCTTCGGCGCCGCCGTGTTCGCCACCCAGGAGTTCGCCGTGCTGTTCGCGGGCGTGGCCGGGGTGATCGGCACCATCATCGGAGCGTATTTTGGGGTGCAGGCCGGTCAGTCCGGCAAGGCCAGGGTGGAGGCAGAGCTCTCCCGCTCCCAGGAGATGGTGGTGAGGCTGGCCGCGTACGTCGGCACCGACAACGCGCCCCGGGTCATCGACGAAGTTCTCGGCCGTCGCCGAAGCTAGAGGAGCCATGCGTAGCGTCCGTATCGGAGTGGACACCGGAGGCACGTTCACCGACGTCGTAGCGGTGGACGAGCAGACCGGTGAGATCCTCACCACCAAGACCCCCTCGACCCCGGCGAACCCGGCGGACGGGTTCGTCACGGGCATCGAGAAGCTGGGTGAGCTCATCCGCGGCTCAGGAGCTCGCGACGGGGAAACGGCCATGGAGTACGTCGGCGCGATCGTCCACGGCACCACGGTGGCGACGAACCAGCTGCTCGAAGACCGCATCGCCGACCTCGGGTTCATCACGACCGAGGGGTTCGAGTTCATCCTGGAGATCGCCAGGCAGAGCGTCCCGGACGGCTACGGCAACTCCTACTTCTGGGTCAAACCGCCGAGGATCGTCCCCGTGCACCTGGTCAAGACCGTCGGCGGGCGGCTCGACCACCGGGGCGAGGAGGTGTGGCCGTTCTCCGAGGAGCAGGCCGTCGAGGCGGCCCGTTGGTTCAAGGCCAGAGGCATCACCGCGATCGGGGTCTGCTTCCTGCACTCGTACGCCAACCCCGAGCACGAGCGGCGCATGCGCGAGGTGTTGTGGCGCGAGCACCCGGAGGCGGTGATCTCCCTGTCGAGTGACGTGCTGCGCGAATACCGCGAGTACGAACGCTCGGTGACCACGCTCGTGGACGCCGCCGTCAAACCGGCGATGCGCGGCTACATCGCCGGCCTGTCCAACCGGCTCGGCAAGTCGTTCTCCGTGATGAAGTCGAACGGCGGCATCCTGTCGGCGCGCGAGGTCGTCAACCAGCCGATCACCACCGTGTTGTCGGGGCCGGCGGCGGGCGCGCTCGGCGCGGCGCTCGTCGCGTCCACGGCGGGTCACCGGTCGGTGATCACCCTGGACGGCGGCGGCACCTCCACCGACGTGGCCGTGGTGATCGACGGCGAGCCGTCCATCACCACGGAGGGGACCGTCGGCAGCTACCCGTGCAAGATCCCGATGATCGACATCGTGACGGTCGGGGCGGGCGGCGGCTCGATCGCGTGGATCTCGCCCGAGGGCACGCTCAAGGTCGGGCCGAAGTCCGCCGGCGCCGACCCGGGCCCGCTCTGCTACGGCAGGGGCGGCACCGAAGTGACGGTCACCGACGCGCACGTGTTCCTCGGGCGCATCCCGCCGCACCTGCTGGGCGGGGAGATCCCGCTGGACGCCGACGCGGCCCGCGCGGGCATCCAGGCGCTGGCCGGCAAGCTGGGCCTGACCCCCGAGCGTACGGCGACGGGGATCCTGGAGATCAGCGCGTTCAACCAGAGCAACGCGATCCGGCAGCTCACCGTCAAGCGAGGGCTGGACGTGCGGGACTTCCCGCTGGTGACGTTCGGCGGGTCGGGGCCGCTGCTGGCCTGCCGGCTGATCGACATCCTCGGCCTGCCGTCCGTCGTCGTCCCGCGCGACCCGGGCAACGTGTCGGCGTTCGGGCTGCTCACGGTGGACGTCAAGAACGACTACGTCCGTACGTACGTCACCCGCGACCTCGAACTGGGCAAGGCGGTCGAGATCTTCCACGACCTGGAGCATCAGGCGGGAGAGGAGCTGGACCGCGAGGGCTTCGACGACCCCGTCTACGTGCGCAGCGCCGACCTGCGCTATTACGGGCAGGCGTACGAAGTGCGGGTGGCCGCCCCCGCCGGCGAGATCGACGAAGCCTGGCAGGCCGAGGTCGTCGACCGTTTCCACACGGCTCACGAGAAGTTGTACGGCTACGCCTATCGCGACGATCCCCGCCACGGCGTCGAATGGGTCAACCTGCGCGTGTCCGGCATCGGCCCCATCAGCCGTCCGGTCATCCCCCGCCTGGACAGGCCGGGCGAGGGCGCCACCTCCGTACGTCTCGTGCACTTCGACGAGACCCGCGACACTCCCGTCCACCAGCGCTCGGCGCTCGGCCCCGGCGCCACGGTCACGGGCCCGGCGGTGATCGAGGAGTACGGCTCGACGATACCCATCCACCCGGGCTTCACGGCGGCGGTGGACGACTTCGGCAACGTGGAGATATCCGCCGCCGACCGAGGAACGGTGAGCGAGCGATGAGCACGACCGACCCCGTCCTGGTGGAGATCGTCGAGGGGACACTCGCGTCGGTCGAGAAGGAGGTCGAGACGGCCATCGCGCGTACGGCCCGCTCGCCGATGATCCGCGACGCGCACGACTTCCGCGCCGGCATCCACGACGTGCGCATGCGCAAGCTGACCGGCCGCTCCTACAGCGCGCTGGTCCAGCCGGTCGTGCGCGACTTCCCCGTAGAAACGATGAGGCCCGGCGACGTCTACTTCCACAACGACGTCTACCTGTCCGAAGGCGGCATCGGCCACCTGCCCGACCTCTGCGTCACCGTCCCGGTGTTCCACGAAGGGGAGGTGGTGGCGTTCGTGCAGGCGTTCGGCCACCACGACGACATCGGCGGGTCCGTCCCCGGGTCCATGCCCTCGCACGCGCGGTCCGTGTACGAAGAGGGCCTGATGGTGCCGCCGATCAAGTTGTGGGACGAGGGAGTGCCCAATGAGGCCGCGCTGCGCATCATGACCCGCAACTCCCGCATGCCCGACTCGCTCGCCGGCGACCTCGACGCCGAGTGCTCGGCCTGCCTGATGGGGGCGCGGCGGCTGGCGGAGCTGTTCGACCGGTACGGCAGGCGGGCCGTCGAGGCGAGCTTCGACGCGATCATCGACAAGACCACCGAGACGTTCCGCAGGGAACTGCTGGCCAGGATCCCCGAGGGCACGTACGTGTGGGAGGACTACGCCGAGCACGACGGCGTGGACGAGCCGCGCCTGCACGCCCAGCGCATCACCCTCACCGTCGACCATTCCGCCCTCGAACAGGGAGGGGACGACGGCGACCGGGCGCCGCTGACCATCGACTTCACCGGCACGTCACCGCAGGCCAAGGGGCCGATCAACCACGCGGGCGACTACGCCGACGGTGTGTTCCTGAAGAAGTGGCTGGCTCCGGTGCTGCGCAACCTGGCCGACACGCCGGAGCGCATGGCCGAGCTCGACGTCAACGAAGGCGTCGTCCCCCTCATCAAGATGATCTTCCCGGAGAAGGGCAGCCTGCTCACCCCGATCTTCCCCGCGCCTACCAACGCCCGCACGTTCGTCATCCTGCGCCTGCTCGGCGTGCTGGCCGGCGTGCTGGCCAAGGCGACGGGCGGGCGCATGCCGGCCGACCAGGAGACCATCCGCTACACCGGCGTCCACGGCATCGGCGCCGACGGCGAGCCGTACCTGATGCGGGAGGTGCTGGGCGGCGGCTCCGGCGGCCGCTGGTACGCCGACGGCGAGGACACCATCCACGTCGTGCCCGACTCGCGCAACATCCCCGTGGAGTTCGCGGAGGCCCGCTGGCCGTTCCGGGTGGAACGCCTGGCGCTGGCCTGCGACTCGGGCGGGCCGGGCATGTTCAGGGGCGGGCTCGGCTACGACAAGCACATCCGGATGCTCAGGGACGCCTCGTACATGTCGATCGCCGACCGCTCCATCCTGTCCTGCTGGGGCGTCAACGGCGGCCTCGCCGGGCGGCCGTTCCGCGTAGAGATCGCGGGCAAGGAGATGGAGGGACTGGTCGACGACCATCCGGTGCAGGCGGGGGAGCTGATCAGGATCCGCACCACCGGCGGCGGTGGCTGGGGCTCGCCCTATGACCGCGACCCCCGGGCGGTGGCCGCCGACGTGCGCGACGGGAAGGTGTCGATCGCGGGCGCGCTGGGCGACTACGGGGTGGTGCTCGACGGCGATCGCATCGACGAGCAGGGCACCGCCGAACTGCGGGCCCGGCTACGGCCGCCGGCAGGGCGGTTCTTCGACCGGGGGCCCGGGTACGCGAAGCTCGCCGGCCGGCCCTTCGCCGACGTCGACGAGTTGGAAGGCTCACCCCGCCCTTCGGACAACGGCCCGTCTCCTGGCGGTCCGCCGGAGAACGACCCGGCTCCTCACGTCCCGCCTGGGGGCGGCCTGCCTCAGGGCGGCCCGTCCGGCCCGTCCCGTGGCGCTCCCTCCGGTGGTCCCGCCCCGGTCGATCATCCGGCCGACGGTGGCCCGCCCGGCGAGGGCCCGATCGAAGAGCCTTGACCCGGGTGGCCGAGCCGGACACACGCGTACGGCGAGCCGGGACCCGCGCCGCAAACCCCGGCACGTGCGCGGCGACCCCTCGACGTCCACGCGGCGAAGCTGCGGGGCCCGAGGGGGAGGGCTGCGATCAGGGGGTGTCGAAGCTGGCGAAATAGGTGGCCGACATGTCCTGGTCGCCGTGGCCCTGGGCCTCGGCGCGGCGCAGTCGTTCGCCCGCGGCCGCCACCACGTCGAGCCGCACCCCGGCCGCCTCTCCCGCCTGAGTGATCAGCCGGGTGTCCTTGACGGCGTTGGTGACGGCGAAGTTGGGCGTGAAGTCGCCCTCCAGAATGGACACCGACTTGGCCTGGAAGTAGGGGCTGTCCATCGGGCCGCCGGTGATCACTTCACGGACCAGGACGGGGTCGACGCCGAGCCCCTGGGCCAGCGCGAGGGCCTCGGCCGCGACGGCGGTGAGCGAGATGCCGTAGCTCACCGTGGCCATCTTGAGCCGGGTGCCCGCGCCGCCGGCCCCGTCGTCGCCCACCCAGAGCGTACGCTGCCCGACAGCGTCGAAGACGGGGGTGAGCGCCTGCCTGGCGGACGGCGGCCCGGCCGCCAGCACGACGAGCTTCCCCTGCTCGGCGGGCTGGCGGGTGCCCTGCACGGGCGCGTCGGCGAACGTCAGCCCGTGCTCGGCCGCCAGCGCGGCCAGCCGCTCGGTGGCCGCCACGCCGACCGTGCTCATCTGCGCCCACACCTGCCCGGGGCGGAGCCCGGGGGCGGCGGCCGTCATCGCGGCGTGCACGGCGTCGCCGTCGCTCAGCATCGTGACGATCACGTCGGCCCCGTCGACGGCCTCGGCGGGCGAGCCGGCCACGACCGCTCCATGGGCCGCCAGGGGCTGGGCCTTGCCCGCCGTACGATTCCACACGTGCACCTGCATGCCGGACGTGGCGATGTTGCGCGCCATGGGGGCGCCCATCAGCCCGGTTCCCAGAACTGCAACCTTAGCCATGGGATCATCATATGTTTGGGCGGTGACCATGGCATCACAGGGGTGCGGCGTCTCCAGCGCAGGGGAGACTGGTGTGACCATTGAGAGAAAGGAAGGTACGCGCGTGCGGATCGTGCTTGCCGGGCTCGCCACGAGTCACCCGTACACCGATGCCCGCACCCTGGCCAGGCATGCCGAGCTGGTGGTGTGGGAGCCCGACGCCGAGAGGTTGCGGCGTTTCACCGATGAGCATCCGTCCGCGAAGGTCGCGCAGAGCCTGGCGGGTGCGCTGGGGCACGACCCGGACGGCGTGGTGCTGACCGTGCCCAACCCCGAGGTGCCCGCGGCGCTGGCCCGGGTGCTGGAGACGGGGGCGGCGTGCTTCGTGAACAAGCCGGGCGCCGCGACCCGGGCCCAGCTCGACGCGCTCGACCGGCTGCCGGTCCACGACCGGGTGATGTCGACGTCGGTGTTGCGGTTCGCGCCCGCGTTCGCCGGGGTGCGGGCCGCCCCGGACGACCTGCTCGCGGTGCGCGCCACCGTACGCCACGACGTGGGCCTCTGGGCGACCGGCTACAACCCGTGGCAGGACACGCCCGCCGAGGGCGGCGGCACATTGGTGACCATGGGGGTGCACGGGGTGGAGCTGCTGGTCGCCCTGCTTGGCCCCGACGTGCGCCTGGCCGGGGCCGCGCGGTCCACGCGGCATTACGGTCCGCTCCGTTCCGAAGACACCGGTGTCATGGCCCTGCGGTGGGGTGGCGGCGTGCTCGGCACGGTCGAGGTGCTGGGCGTCTCCGAGAGGGAGTCCTACACGGTCACGCTGCACCGGCGCGAGTCCACCGAGACCTTCTCCATCGAGGGCGGCGACGATCCGATCAGGGGCCTCGGCTACGAAGGCACCATGGACGCGTTCCTGGCGATGGTGGGCGGCGCCCCCAGCCCGGTGCCGTGGGAGCAGACGAGAGCCGTGCTCGACGTGCTCGTCTCCGCGAGGGAGCGCGCTTAGGGAGACGGGCCCGGCGTTGACAGCACGAGTCTCGCACAGTTACGGTCTGGACCGTAAATAGCGGACGGAGGACGTGCGTGCGGACGACGGCGGAACTCGATGAGCGGCTGGCGCGGCCCGGCGACGGGCTCGTCGACGACCTGGGCAGGCTGCCCGGCGACATCATGATCCTGGGCGCGGGCGGCAAGCTGGGCCCGAGCCTGGTGCGGCTGGCGCTCAACGCCACCCGTGGGGACCGGCGGATCATCGCGGTGTCCCGCTTCGGCGAGCCGGGTCTGGCGGACGCACTCCGGGAGGACGGCGCGACGGTGGTGCCCGCCGACGTGTCCGACGAACGGGCGCTGCGCGACCTGCCCGACGCGCCCAACGTGGTGTTTCTGGTCGGCGCCAAGTTCGGCACGCAGGGGCGCGCCCACGCCGCCTGGTTCACCAACACCTACCTGCCCGGCCGGGTGGCCGACCGGTTCAGGGACAGCAGGATCGCCGCCCTGTCCACCGGCAACGTCTACCCGCTCGTCCCGGTGGGCGGCGGCAGCACCGAGGACTCCCCGACCGGGCCCGTCGGCGACTACGCGATGAGCTGCCTGGGCAGGGAGCGGGTCCTGACGCACTTCTCCGAGACGTACGGCACGCGCGTGGCGCTGCTGCGGCTCAACTACGCCGTCGAACTGCGCTACGGCGTGCTGGTCGACCTGGCGCAGAAGGTCCTGGCGGGCGAGCCCGTCGACCTCACGACCGGTCAGGTGAACGTGGTCTGGCAGGGCTACGCCAACGAGGTGACGCTGCGGTCGCTGCTGCTGGCCGGCACGCCGCCGTACGTGCTGAACGTGACCGGACCCGAGCTGATCTCGGTGCGGCAGGCCGCGCTGGCGCTCGGCCAGGCGCTCGGCAAGGAGCCGGTCTTCACCGGCGAGGAGGCCCCCACCGCGCTGCTGTCGAACGCGGGCCGCTGCCACCGGCTGTTCGGCTACCCGGAGCTGACCCCCGCCGAGCTCATCGAGCACACGGCGCGCTGGGTCGCGGACGGCGGGCCGCTGCTCGGCAAGCCCACCAAGTTCGAGCGCCGCGACGGGCGTTTCTGATCCGTGCCACATCACCGCACCTACTCACTTGGGGGTCCTCACGTGCTCGGCACGGCTCCGGAGGCGCACGCGTCCGTGCGCGACCTGTTCAGGCGCGGCCTGGTGATCCCGGCGCACCCGCTGGCGCTGACCTCCGACAGGAAGCTGGACGAGCGCCGCCAGCGGGCGCTCACTCGCTACTACGTCGAGGCGGGCGCGGGCGGGCTGGCGGTGGGCGTGCACACCACGCAGTTCGCCATCCACGGCACCGGCCTGCTGGCCCCGGTGCTCGAACTGGCGGCCACGGTGGCGGGCGAGTACGAGCACGACGTGGTGCTCGTGGCCGGCGCCACCGGGCCGACCGCGCGGGCGGTGGCGGAGGCCGAGCTGGCCAGGTCGCTCGGCTACCACATGGTACTGCTCAGCCCGTACCGCGAGCTGGACGAGGACGGCCTGATCGAGCGGGCTCGGGCGGTGAGCGAGGTGCTGCCGGTGATCGGCTTCTACCTGCAGCCCGCGGTCGGCGGCCGGCACCTGTCCAGGGAGTTCTGGACGCGGCTCGCGGCGATCGAGGCCGTGGTCGGCATCAAGGCGGCGCCTTTCGACCGCTACCGGACCCTCGACGTGCTGCACGGCGTGGTGCGCGCGGGCCGGCAGGCCGAGGTGGCCCTCTACACCGGCAACGACGACCACATCCTGACCGACCTGATCACCCCGCACCGGGTGGTCGTGGACGGGCGCGAGGTGGACATCGAGTTCGTCGGCGGGCTGCTCGGCCAGTGGGCGGTGTGGGTGCGCCGGGCCGTGGAACTGCTGGAGCAGGCCAGGGCGGCGCGTTCGGGCGACGACGCGGCCGTACGCCGGCTGCTCACCCTCGACGGTCACCTGACCGACGCCAACGCCGCCATCTTCGACTCGGCCAACGCCTTCCGCGGCTGCATCCCCGGCATCCACGAGGTGCTGCGCCGGCAGGGCCTGCTGGAGGGCCGCTGGTGCCTGGACCCGGCCGAGGAACTGTCGACCGGCCAGCTGGCCGAGATCGACCGGGTGCTGGCCGCCTACCCGGCGCTGCGCGACGACGACTTCGTCGCCGAGAACCTCTCACGCTGGCTCGCCTGACCGATGTCCGGGGCCGGGGTGCTGGAGCGTCAGGCGGTAGAGGGTCAGCGGGCGGCCGCTGGATCCGCTGGTGAGGTTGCCGGTGCGTTCGGCGAGCCCGGCCAGCTCCAGGCGGTGCAGCATGCGCCGGGCCGTACGCTGCTGGACGGCCAGCCGGTCGGCGATCTCGCGCGTCGTCAGGGGCTCGCCGCCCGCGGCGGCCCGCGCCTGGAGGAGCTTCTCCAGCGTCGGCACCGACAGCCCGACCCGGCGGGCGATGACCGACAGGCTCTGTCCGCCGGCGGGCTCGGCGGTCACCGACTCCAGCACGATGTCGGCGTCCGCCCGCAGCGACAGCACCGCGGCCACCGGGCCGAGCCTGCGTGCCTTGGCCAGCGCCCGCCGCGCCAGGCTCTCCGCCTCCGCGGCGCTGCGTCCCAGCCCGAACCCGACGCGGACGGCGTCGTTCTGCTCGGCCAGCCGGGCCAGCATGGGAAGCCCGGTGAAGCCGCCCGTGGCGTCGTGCAGCGGGCCGCGGGTCGTGACCAGCAGGTGGGTGCCGCCGCGGAAGGCCGCCAGCGTGCCGCCCAGCGCCGTGGCCTCGCGCAGCAGCCCCTCCTCGTCGGCCACCTCGACGAGCCCGAGCGCGATCTGGGCGTCCTCCTGCACCTGCCCTTCGGCGGTGAGCACGAGCTGGCGCAGCGCCACCCGTACCGAGTGCACGGAGGGCACCAGGCGCAGCACGTGCCGCTCGTCGCGCAGCGCCTCGTACACGGAGCTCAGGCAGGTGATCACGGTGTGCGCGGGGCTCCTGCGATGGAAGGCGATCGCCTTCTGGGAGGTCATGCCCGGCCGGTACGGGTGCGTGCGCAGCTCACCGGTCGGCAGGCCGGCCTCGCCGAACGTGGCGTCGACGTCGGCGGCGGGCAACGTGTCGATCGACAGCCTGGTGACGTCCTCGCCCCGGTGCTGGAGGCGTACGAGGGCGTTGAGCAGCGTCGCGCCCGAGTAGTCGACGAACGCGGCGGGACGGATGAGG
This sequence comes from Nonomuraea sp. K271, assembly GCF_009908215.1. Classification (NCBI taxonomy): domain Bacteria; kingdom Bacillati; phylum Actinomycetota; class Actinomycetes; order Streptosporangiales; family Streptosporangiaceae; genus Nonomuraea; species Nonomuraea sp. K271. The sequence goes on from NZ_JAAAHR010000112.1 coordinate 11,414, forward strand.
GCCTCGGCGTCGCGGCAGAGCATGTAGGGCACGATGCCGGTGAACAGCCAGCCCTCGACGGAGGCGGCGTGGGCCTCGACGATCGCGGGCGCCTGCGACTCGTGGTCGTAGTCGAGGCGCAGGGTGCTCACGCCCGGCTGCTCCTCGCAGACGGCCGCGACGTCGTCGACCAGATCGTGCGGGCCGACGACTCCGATGACGATTCCCACGCACGCCTCCCTCTCGCTTATTTCGGTCAGGACCGCAATCATAACTGGTGAGGTGCCCGGTGAAGTTCCCGTCCATGGCAGAAGCCGACGGCCGTACCCTCGGAGACGAGGAGGTGGCCGCCGTCGAGCGGGTGATCCGCTCGGGCATGCTCAACTCCGTCTGGGGGACCGAGGCGCGCGAGCTGGAACGCGAGGTCGCGCGTATGTACGGCTCCCGACACGCGATCGCGTGCAGCTCCGGCACCGCGGCCCTCCATCTGTCGGTCGTGGCGGCCGCTCCGGATCCAGGGGACGAGATCATCACGACACCGATCACGGACTTCGGGACCGTGGCCCCCATCCTGGCGCAGAACGCCGTTCCTGTCTTCGCCGACGTGGATCCGTCCGACGGGAATCTCGATCCCGGCGCCGTGGCCGCGCTCATCGGCCCGCGGACCAGGGCGATCATGGCGGTGCACCTGTTCGGGGCGCCGGCCAGGATTCACGAGCTGCGCGCGCTGGCCGACGAGCACGGTCTGACGCTGATCGAGGACTGCGCGCAGGCCTGGCTGGCCGAGCTGCCCGGCGGCGGGCTCGCGGGGACGACGGGTCACGTGGCCTGCCTCAGCCTGCAGCAGTGGAAGCACATCACCTGCGGCGACGGCGGCGTGGCGATCACCCGTGACGAGGAGCTGGCCAGGCGGATGCGGCTCTTCTCCGACAAGGGCTGGGACCGCGCGGCCGGGCGCTCGCACGCCGCCTTCGGGCTCAACTACCGCATGAGCGAGCTCCAGGCCGCCGTGGCCCGCGCCCAGCTCGCCAAGCTGCCCGGCGTGCTCGCCGCGCGCCGCCGCACGGCCCTGCAGCTCATGGACGCGCTCAAGGACCAGCCGGGGGTACGCCTGCCGCGCCCGCAGGGCCACGCCTGGTGGCTCTTCCCGATCGTGTGCCCGGGCGGCGACGCGCCCGAACTGGCGGCGCACCTGGCGACGGCCGGCGTCCCCGCGCGCGCCGGATATCTCGCCGAGCCGCTGAACAGGGCGCCGGTGTGGGAGGCGCGCATCTACGGGACCGCTCGTTACCCGCTCGACGGCTACACCCCCAACCCCTGCCCGCGGGCCGAGCGCATGGTGGACCGTACGCTGCTCGTCATCGACTGGAACGAGAACTACACGTCGGGGCACGTCGAGGCGATCGCCCAGGAGATGGCGCGGTACCGGGGCCGGGCGTAGTCACGTTCACATCTCAGGCATTGACCGGGCCAAGTCACGCTCACTAGGTTTCGGTCAGGACCGGTATTAAGCGAAAGGAAGCCGCCGATGAAAAAGGCAGCGGCAGTCGGCCTCGCGGCCGTCCTGAGCCTGGCGGCCGCCGGGTGCGGATCCAGCGGCGGCTCGGACAAGAGCGCCGTGACCCTGTGGATGTATCCCGTCATCGGGGACCAGGCCAAGAGCCAGGCGTTCTGGGGCAAGGTCGAGAAGGACTTCGAAGCGGCCAACCCCACGACCGACATCACGATCGACCTGCAGCCCTGGGAGGGCCGTCAGGAGAAGGTCACCACGGCGCTGGTCTCGAAGAAGGGCTTCGACCTGGTCGTGCTCGGCCCCGACCAGATCCCGCAGTACGCCCAGCAGGGCACGATCGAGCCGGTCGACGACATCGTCGCGCCGGACAAGGCCTCCTACCTCCCGAACTCGCTCAGCGCCCTCACCGTCGACGGCAAGCTCTACGGCGTCCCCATCTACCAGACCATCACCGCGCCGATCTACAACAAGAAGTTGTTCTCCGAGGCCGGCGTGGACAAGGTGCCGGAGACGCTCGACGAGCTGAAGGCGGCCGCGCCCAAGCTGGCCGCCAAGAAGGTCGCCATCCTCGACTACCCGGGCAAGCCCGAGGTGACCCTCAACCAGAGCTTCTATCCGATCCTGTGGGCCAACGGCGGCACCGTCTTCGCCGCCGACGGCAAGAGCGTCGTGTTCAACGGCCCCGAGGGCGTGGCGAGCCTGCAGCTGCTGCTCGACCTGAAGGCCGCGGGCGGCCTGCCGCCGAACGCCGCGAGCAAGGGCAACGACATCGAGGGCGGCACGCTGGCCGCCGGCAGGACCGCCATGTACCACGCGGCCACCGCGGGCCAGGTCGACCAGCTCGCCACCGCCATCGGCGCCGGGAACGTCGGCATCGGCCCGCCACTCGAAGGTACGAAGCGCGTCGCGTTCGGCATCCCCGGAGGCCTCATGCTGGCCAGGCACTCCGAGAACAAGGACGCGGCGAAGAAGTTCGCCACCTACCTGGCCTCCCCCGAAGTCTCCGCCGCGCTGGCCAAGGAGTCGGGCTTCTTCCCCGCGCGCACCGACGTGACCGTGCCCGACCAGTCGGAGGCGTCCAAGGAGTTCGCCAAGTCCCTGCAGTACGCCTTCCCCGGCGACACCCACCCGAAGGCCCGGCAGGTGATGGGCGTGCTCGCCCCGCACATCCAGGCGGCGCTGCTCGGCAAGGAGGACGCGAAGACCGCGCTCGACGCGGCGGCGCAAGAGGCGAACCAACTGCTCGGCAGCGGCGGCTGAGAGGGAAGGGACCACCTGGTGCGTCATCGCCTGCGCGACCCGGTCACCGGCCTGCTGTTCGTGCTGCCCGTACTCGTGCTCTTCCTGATCTTCCGGATCTTCCCGTCGCTGGGCGCGGCGGGCATGAGCCTGACGAACTGGAACATCGGCGGCGAGTGGGACATCATCGGCGTGGACAACTACGCCCGGCTGCTCGACGACGTGAACTTCTGGCTGAGCCTGCGGGTCACCCTCGCGTACTCCGTCGTCTACGTGCCGCTCACCATGCTCGTGGCGCTCGGCACGGCGTTGCTGCTCAACCAGGTGGTGTTCATGCGCGGCCTGTTCCGCGGCATGCTCTTCCTCCCGTACGTGACCAGCTTCGTGCTCGCGGGCATCATCTGGCGCTGGATCTACGAGTACAACGGCCTGGTCAACGGCCTGCTGGCCAAGGTCGACCTCGGTCCGGTCGCGTTCCTGGAGGAGTCGGGGGTGGTCCTGCCCGCGCTGGCCGTCGTGTCGGTGTGGAAGGGGTTCGGCTACTCGATGCTGATCCTGCTGGCGGGGCTGAAGGCGATCCCGTCCTCCTACCTGGAGGCGGCCACGGTCGACGGGGCCAACGCCTGGCAACGTTTCCGCAGGATCACGCTGCCGCTGCTCAAGCCCACGATCTTCTTCGTCCTCGTGATCGAGACGATCAGCGCCTTCCAGACCTTCGACACGGTGTACGTGATGACCGGCGGCGGTCCGGCCAGGGCGACGTACACCCTCATCTACGGCATCTACGACCACGGCTTCCGGTCGTTCGACTTCGGCTACGCCGCCACCTGGGGCATGGTGCTGTTCGCGGTCGTGCTGGTCGTGTCGCTGATCCAGCGCCGTTTCCTGGACCGGGGGAACACATGACGATCACCACGGCGTCCCGTCCGCCCTCCGTCCGGGCCGAGCCCTCCCGCGCGGCGCGCAGGCCGTGGTGGCGGGGCAGGTGGCCGCTGGCCGCCCTGCTCGCGCTGCTGTCGGTGCTGACCGTCAGCCCCTTCGTGGCGATGTTCATCGTGGCCCTGTCGCCGGCGGGCCGCCCGACCGTGCCCGCGCGGTGGCCGGAGTCGCTCACGCTGGACAACATCACGATGGTGTTGTCGTCGTCGGGATTCGTCACCTGGACGTTCAACTCGCTGATCTACGCCTTCGTCTCCGTGATGATCATCCTGCTCACCTCGTCGATGGCGGGCTACGCCTTCGCCAAGAAACGCTTCCCCGGCCGCGAGGCGATGTTCTGGACGTTCCTCGCGACCATGATGGTGCCGTTCCAGGCCACCCTCATCCCGACGTTCGTGCTCGTCAACAGCCTGGACGGGGTGGACACGTTCTGGGGGCTGATCGTCCCGACGCTGGCCAACTCGCAGGCCGTCTTCCTGATGCGGCAGTTCATCCTGGGCCTGCCCGACGAGCTGTTCGACGCCGCGAAGGTGGACGGCGCCTCCGAGTGGCGGGTGTACTGGACGATCGTGCTCCCGCTGACCAAGCCGATCCTGGCCACGCTGGGCGTGTTCGTGTTCCTGTGGCACTGGAACGACTTCCTGTGGCCGCTGGTCGTCGGGCAGAGCGACGCCACCCGTACGCTCACGGTCGGCCTGACCACGCTGCGGACCGAGGAGATGCAGCTGTCGCTGCTCATGGCGTCGGCGGCCGTGTCCGTGGTGCCGTGCCTGCTGGTGTTCTTCCTGCTGCAGCGCTACCTGGTCAACAGCATCGCGATGACGGGCCTGAAGTGATCGCGCTCTCCCTGGCTCCCGGGCTGCGCGAGATGTTCCTCCCACCGCCCCTGTTCGCGCAGCTCGAACGGCTGGCCCCGATCGGCCCGCTGGAGCGGGCGCGGGTGCTGGTCACCGGATGGGACACCCCGCGCGTGGACGCGGAGACGCTGGCCCGCGCGCCGGAGTTGCGGCTCGTGGCGCACACCGGCGCCGCGGTCGGGTTCCTGGTCTCCGACGCGCTCTGGGAGCGGGGCATCCGGGTGACCCAGACCGGAGCCGCGATGGCGCCCGCGGTGGGTGAGGTGGCGCTGACGTTCACGTTGTGCCTGCTGCACCAGGTGCACCGTTTCGACCACGACCTGCGGTCAGGGTCGGGCTGGACGCAGACCAGGGCGGCGGCCCGGCCGAGGCGCGAGCTGCGCGGCAGCGTGGTCGGCGTCGTGGGCGCCTCCCGCACCGGGCGGGCGTACGCGGGGCTGGTCCGGGCGCTCGGCGCCGAGCTGCTGCTCGCCGACCCGACCGTCTCCGCGGATGACGCGGCCGGGCTGGGCGCCACGCTGGTGGAGCTGGACGACCTGCTGACGCGCAGCGACGTCGTGGCCCTGCACGCCCCCGCCATCCCGGCGACCCGGCACCTGATCGGCCGCAGGGAGCTGGCGCTCATGCCCGACGGCGCGGCGCTGGTGAACACCGCCAGGTCGTGGCTGGTCGACTCGGCCGCGCTCCTCGACGAGCTGCGCGGCGGCAGGATCGACGCGGCGCTCGACGTCTTCGACGAGGAGCCGCTTTCGGAGGACAGCCCGCTGCGCCGCCTGCCGAACGTGCTGCTGACCCCGCACCAGGCGGCGGGCACCGAGGAGGCCAGGCACCGGATGGGAACGCTGACGGTCGGCGAGATCGCGAGGTTCCTCGCCGGTGAGCCGCTCCAGCACGAGATCACCCGCGAACAGCTGCGTTGGACCGCCTAGCACCCTGGAAGAGAGGGTCTAAGCTGTGCGAATGGTTGATATCGACCCCCGCGCGGCCGAGTTGCGCGACCGGCTGCGCGGCACCCTGATCGCCGCCGCCGCGACCCCGATGACCGGGCCGGGCGAGATCGACCTCGACGTGGTGGCGCGGTATCTCTCCGGCCTGGTGGCCGACGGTGCCACCGGCCTGGCCGTGCTCGCCCACACCGGCCGCGGGCCGTTCCTCGCCCCCGCCGAGCGCGCCGCCGTCGTCGAGTGCGCCGCGGCCCTGGACGTCCCCGTGCTGGTCGGCGTGGGCGGCGGGCCCTGCGACGCGGCCGAGCAGGCGCGGGCGGCCGCGGACCTCGGCGCGGACGGCGTGCTCGTGTTCCCGTCGGAAGGCGACAGAGCCGCGCTGCACGAGCAGGTGTGGCGGGCCGCCCGCCTGCCGATGGTCGCCTTCGACCTCTACACGCGGCCCTGCCCGCCGGACGTCATGCGGGAGATCCTGCGGCACCCCGGCGTGGCCGGGCTCAAGACCGCGCTGCTGTCCGACGCCATGGGCTGCCAGCGGGCGATCGCGCTCGCCCGCGAGTCCGGCCGGCTGGCGATCACGGGGGAGGACCGCATGTTCGGCCCCTCGCTGCTGTGGGGGGCCGAGGCCGCGCTGGTGGGCGTCGCGGCCGCCGCCGTCGGGGTGACGGCCGAGGTGATGCGCGCCTTCCGCGAGCCGGACCTGCGCGCGTTCGAGCGGGCCTCGGACCGTCTCGACCGGCTGGCCGCCGCCACCTTCACCGAGCCCATGGAGGGGTACGTGCAGCGCATGCTCTGGCTGGCCGCCGCCGAGGGCCGTATCCCTGCCCTCCATGCCTGCGACCCCTACGGTCCCGGCCTGCCGGAGCGGGAACGCCGCGACCTGCTGGCCCAGGACTTCGGCCCGGCGGAGGAGCGGGCCGGGGCGGTCGCCGGGTGAGCCCGCCGGGCTCGTACGGTCAGAGCCGGAAGAGGGCGGTGGCGTTGCGCCAGGCGATCCGCTCGGCCGTCTCCCTGGGCAGGCCGGCGGCGGCCACCGCCCCGAAGGCCGACGCCGGGTCGATCAGGGTCGCGTCGGTGCCGAACAGGAACCGGGCCGGGTCCACCCCGGCCACCACCTCCGCGATGCGGCCCGCCGGGGCGTGCGACCAGCAGGGCTCCAGGTAGAGGCGGTCGCAGGCGTCCGCGGCCTCGATGGCGTGCCGGAACCCGTCGGCCCCCATGTGCCCGGCGATCACCCGCAGGCCGGGGATGTCCAGGCAGACCTCGGCCAGGTCGAGCACCGAGGCGCCCCACGTGTGCACGAGCGCCGGGCGGCCCGTCCCGGCGACCAGCGTCAGCGCCTCACGCAACCGCGCCGAGCCGGCCGGCGAGCCCGTGTAGTCGGTGTGGATCTTGACGCCGACGAACCTTCCTCCCGGCAGGTACGCGCGCAGGTCCGCCTCCGCCTCGCGCAGCCGCCGCGGGTTGACCGTGACGTAGCCGAGCAGGCGGTCCTGCGTCTCCAGGTAGGCGGCCAGGGCGCGGTTGCCCGCGGGGGCGTCGTAGGTCACGGCCTCGGTGGCGGAGACGATCGCCCGGTCGATGCCGTAGCGGTCCATGGTGGCCAGGGCCGAGCCGGCGACGTCCATGGTGAAGAACCACGGGCCCCAGTGGGCGTGTACATCGATGATCACCGCGCGGACCTCCTCGGCGTTGCGGTGAGCAGCCTCGTCGCGTTGCCGCCGGCCACCGCGGCGATCTCCGCGGGTCCCAGGCCGCTGGTCGCCAGGCGGAGGAGGGGGACGAGGGGCTCGTAGTGGGGTGCGCGTGAGCCGTACAGCAGGCGGTCGGCGCCGAGCTCCGCGGCGACCGTCTCCAGCGCGTCGGGGGAGTTGAGCAGGCGGGTGGAGGTGTGGAAGCCGGGCTCGTCCGCGGCGGCGACCAGGAAGTCACCCAGGTGGTAGAAGTGCGTGTCGAGGAAAACCACCCTGGCCTCGATCCCGCTGAAGGGCTGCCAGAACCTGCGCACGTCACCGCCGGTGAGCACCACCAGGCCGAGCCGTGCCGCCCGGCGGGCGACGTGCCGGACGGACGGGAAGGCCGCGTCGACGCCCTGCTCGTCGGGGAAGAGCCGGACGGCCCGCGCCCCCGCCGACGCCAGCCGCTCCAGCTCGCGGGCCGCGCCGATCGGGTCGCGCAGGTCCACGGCTCCGACGGGGACGATCCCGGGGCGCGCGGCCAGGGCCAGCACCTCGTCGTTGCCCGTGCGCGTGTCGAACAGCGCCGCCCGCAGGTGCGCCACCGCCGCCGCTCGTACGCGGTGCGCGGCCAGCGTCTCCAGCACGGCCTCGGTCGTGCCGGGCGGCCCGTCGCGGTCCGGGTACGCGCCGAGCAGCGCGTCCACGTCGAGCGTCACCTCGAGCTCGCCCACCAGCCGCCACGCGTCGAAGGGCGTGGCGGACCCTTGCTTTTCGGGCCCGTCCTCAATCGGCATGCCGGTCATTATGGCATTGCCGGATTCGAGGCAGAAAGGTACGTTCGGTCGGGATGAGCAAGAGGTGAAACCCCTTGGCCGGGCGTGGGTCGCACAGTGGGCCCTTGACCGTCACTTCACGGCCGGGCTAGTTTCGGTCTGTGCCGAAATTTGTGATTGATGCACACCGGCTCATTGGTCCCGTGCCGTTCGACGACCTCCCCGAGGACCCCACGGGCGAGATGGACCGGCTCGGCATCGACCGGGCCTTCGTCACCCACACGCTCAGCCTCTACTCCGACGCCGCGGCGGGCAACGAGGCCCTGCTCGCGCTCGACGACCCCCGGCTCGTCCCCGTGCCCGTCGTGGTGCCGGGGGAGACGGGGGAGGAGCCGCCCGGTGTGCGGATGGTCAGGTTGTGCCCGGAACGCCACCGGTTCGACCTCACGGGCCCGGCCACGCTGCGCAGTCTGTCCGCGCTCGGCCTGCCCGCCGCGATCGACCTGGAGGAGACCTCGCCCGCCCAGCTCCGCCACCTCGCCGAGCGCCTGCCCGCTCAGCGCCTCCTCGTGCTCAACCCCGGTTACCGCCGGCTGCGCGCGCTGGCCGAGCTGATGGACGAGGCGCCGAACGTGTGGGCCGAGATCGGCACCGTCAACACCCAGGGCGGCGTCGAATGGCTGTCCGGGCGGTACGGGGCGGGGAGGCTGGTGTTCGGCACCGGCGCGCCCGTCGCCGACGACTGCGGCCCGCGCTTCCTGCTCGACCACCTCGACCTGCCCGCCGAGGACGTCGAACGGATCGCCGCCGGCTCACTGGAGGCGATGGTGTGATCCTCGACGCCCACGGCCACGTGGGGACCTGGCCGGACTTCCTCATCCCGCATCCCGCCGCCGAGCACCTCCTGGCCGCGATGGACCGGATCGGCGTCGCCGCGATGGGCATCAGCCATCTGCTCGCCGTCGGCCCCGACGCGGTGCGCGGCAACGCGGCGGCCATGGAGATCGCCGCAGGTTCCTCCGGCAGGTTCGGGGTGTGGCAGGTCTACAACCCGCACCACCGCACGCCGCTCCCCAGCGTGGGCACGCCCGGCGTGTGGGGCGTCAAACTCCACCCCGACGTGCACCAGTGCCGCCTCGACGACCCTTCGTACGAGCCGGTCTGGCGCTGCGGTCTGCCGGTCCTGGCGCACGGCCAGACGGACTCGCCGTGGAGCGACCCGGTCCAGTTCGCCGCCGTCGCCGCCCGGCATCCGCACGTGCCGCTGATCATGGGACACACCGGGCTCTGGCCGTACGGGTTCGGCCGCGCGGCCCGGCTCGTGGCCGATCACCCCAACGTGTTCCTGGAGACGTGCGGCTCGAAGATGACCGGCCGCTGGATCGCCAGGCTGGCCGCGCTCGCGGGGGCGGAGCGGGTGCTGTTCGGCTCGGACGCGTGTTTCCTCGACCTGCGTACGGGCTACGGCCGCGTCGCGCTGGCCCCGCTCACCGACGCCGACCGCACTCTCATCCAGGGCGGCAACCTGGCCCGCCTCCTCGGCCTTCCCCTCCTCGGCCTTCCCCTCCCCGATCTGCGCCTCCCCGATCTGCCCGGCCCTCCGGAGAAGGGACACCCAGCGTGACACTCGCCATTCACGGAGGCGCCCCCGTCAGGACGGCGCCCTGGCCGGCCTGGCCGCCGCCCGTCGACCCCGCCCAGCGCGAACTGGTGACCGAGGTGCTGGAGAGCGGCCTCTGGGGCGCCACGCAGGGCGGCTCCGTGGTCGCGGACCTGACCGCCGCGTTCGCCCGCCGCTCCGGCGTCCGGCACGGCGTCGCCGTCGCCAACGCCACGCTGGGGCTGTTCGCGGCGCTGCGCGGCCTGGGCGTCGGCAAGGGGGACGAGGTGATCGTGCCGGCGTACACGTTCGTGGCCTCGGCCACCGCGGTGCTGCTGGCCGGCGCGACCCCCGTGATCGCCGACGTCGACCCCGTGGACCTGCACCTGTCGCCGGACGCGGTGCGGGCCGCGCTGACCGGCAGGACGGCCGCGCTCATGCCCGTGCACCTGGCGGGCAGCCCCGCGGCCATGGACGCGCTGAACGACCTGGCCACCCGCCACGGCCTCGCGGTCGTCGAGGACGCCGCCCAGGCGCACGGCGCGACGTACAAGGACCGTCCGGTCGGCGGCCTGGGCGACGCGGGCGTCTACAGCTTCCAGGCGAGCAAGGCGATGACCGCGGGGGAGGGCGGCCTGATCGTCTGCCGCGACGAGTCCGCGTACGAGCGCGTCTGGTCGGTCTGCAACCTCGGCCGCGCGTTGGGCGGGCAGTGGTACGGCCACCCGTCCGTCGGCTGGAACCTGCGCCTCACCGAGCTCCAGGCGGCAGTGCTGCTGCCCTGGCTGGACCGGCTCGACGACGAGATCGACCGCAGGAACACCTTCTGCGCCGCTCTCGGACGCGAGCTGGCCGCCGTCCCCGGGGTCGCCGTGGTGCCCGCGACGGAGGGCACCACCCGCGACTCGCGTCACCTCCTCATGCTGCGCCTCGACGCCGGCGTGGACCGCGCGTTCCTGCTGGAGGCCATGGCCGCCGAAGGTGTGCCGCTGGACGCCGGTTACCCGCCGCTCGGCACCATGTCCGCGCTCACCGGGGAGGGCGCCCGCGTCGAGTCGTGTCCCGTCACGGCCGATGCGGCCGGCACCGTGGTGTGGGTGCGTCAGTCGATGCTCATGGAGGACCCGGCCGCCGCGGCCGACATCGCGCAGGCCTTCGCCAAGGTGCTGCGGCACACCGGCATCGCGAATTAGGACCTTAACCGTAATTAAGGTATTGACGCTATACGAGCGCAATCTCTAGGTTTCGGTCATGACCTTAATGAGGAGAATGCTGGCCGCCGCGGTGGCGGCCGTCCTCGTGACGCTGGCCGCCGCCCCCGCCGGCGCGGCGCAGCGCCGTACCGAGGACCTCGGCGTGCCCCTGGAGGACGTGCTGCTGATCGGCGGCGTGGTGGCGCCCGGCCCCGGCGGCAGGACCGTCCTGTGGGGCGCGTCCTCCGGCAGCCCCGCCCATCTCAACGCCGTCGACCCGGCCACCGGGGCCGAGGTGGCCAGGTACGACCTGCCGGGCGCGGAAGGCTCCTGGGCCGTGGACGCCGCCCAGGACGGCAGCGTCTACGTCGGCACGTACGGCGACGGACGGCTCTACCGCTGGACTGACCAGGGTGGCGTGCAGGACCTCGGCCGCCCCCTGCCCTCGGAGAACTTCGTCTGGACCGTCGCGGCCGGCGAGGGCGCCACCGTCTACGGCGGCACCTCCCCGGGAGGCCGCCTGTTCGCCTACGATCCCGCGACCGGCGTACGCGACTACGGCAGGCTCTCGGCCGCCCACTCCTACGTCCGCAGCGTCTCCTACGCCGACGGGAAGATCTACGCGGGCACCGAGGACCCCGCCGCGATCTTCGAGGTCGACGCCGCCTCCGGCACGTCGAGGCAGCTCCCCCTGCCCGACGGCCTCGACCCGGCGGGCAAGTGGGCCTACGACGTGAACGTCGCCGCCGGCCACCTGTACGTGCGCTTCGGCGGCGCGAGCCCCGGCCCGCTCCACGTGTGGGACATCGCCGCCGGCCGCTGGAGCGACACCCTGGACCCCGCCCACGGCCTGGACGTCTCGCCGCCCGACGACGACGGCGCGGTCTACCTCGTCAAGGACGGCGAACTCGTCCGCTACGACCCCAGGACGAAGGAGACGACGGGCACGGGCATGTCGATCACGGGCCGCGTCGCCAACACCCGCGGCATCGGCTGGGCCGAGCTGGGCCTGCCGGACTATCCGGGCAAGAGCGTCGTGGGTCTCCTCTGGCGCGGCCTGATGTTCCGTTACAACCCGCAGACCGGCGCGACGTCGTTCGCGCAGACGGAGGTCCAGGGCGAGCCGATCGACGTGACGGCGCTCTCGGAAGGCCCCGACGGCCGCATGTACGCCGGCGGCTTCCTCAACGGCGGTTTCGCCGCTCTCGACCCCAAGACGGGAAAACGGGCCGAGTTCCACACGTTCTCGCAGAGCGAGGACATGACCACGCACGACGGCACGCTGTACGTCGGCGCCTACCCCGAGGCCCGGGTCTACGCCTACGACCCGGAACTGCCGTGGAACAGCCCGGAATACTCCCCGAGCCCCGAGCCCGGCCCGGCCGACAACCCGGCACGCCTGTTCGACCTGGCCGCGGAGAAGCAGATCAGGCCGCGGGCGCTGACGTCGGCGGGCCGCTACCTCGCCGCGGGCACCATGCCCGACCTCGGCCACCTGGGCGGAGTGCTGGCGATCTGGGACCCGGAGACCGGCGAGCTCAAGCACTCCCGGCGCAACGTGATCAAGGATCAGAGCATCGTCTCGCTCGCCTACCGCGACGGCGTGCTCTACGGCGGCACCTCCATCTACAGCGGCCAGTCGGCCACGCCGCCGACCCAGCCCGAGGCCAAGCTGTTCGCCTGGTCGGTGAAGGACGACCGGGTGCTGTGGGAGATCGTCCCCGCGCCGGGCAAGCCGGCCGTCCCCGCGCTGACGTTCGACGACCGGGGCCGGCTGTGGGGGATCGCCGGCGGCGAGGTGTTCGCCGTCAACCCGGCCGCCCGCAAGGTGGTCGAACGGGTCACGCTGTCGGACAGCGAGAGCGCGAGCGGGCAGCTCTCCTTCAACCGGCGTGACCGCACACTGTACGGCGCCCACGCCGGCCAGTACGTCTTCTCCCTCGACCCGCGCACCGGCCGGCACGCCGTGCTGAAGGAGGGACCCGTGCACCAGCTCGCGGTGCACGGGTCGGGAGACGTCTACTTCGCCGAAGGGCCGCGCCTGTTCCGGCTCACGGATCAGCGGATGCGATAGGTGGAGAAGTTCTCGAAGCGCGACAGGCAGAGGTGCCCGTCAGGGCCGAGGAGGAGGTTCGGGATCGGGCGGGCGATGAGCGTGGACGCCATCGTCCCCGGATCAATCCGGTACGCCATGCCCTGGTGACTTCGGACACGCTGTTCTGGGTGGACCCGGCCACCGGGCGGACAGTCAGGGCCGTCAAGCACCAGGACCTACCCCTGGGACACCGTCACCCAGGTACGGCCGGACACCAATCTCGCGTCCCATGAGGGTTTCCTGTGGGGCAAGGTGATGAGGCGCACGTACGGCCTCCCCGTTTGTTCATAACGGTCTTGACCGTAATTTGCCCATGGCTCCGTGGCAGGATGGCGGCGTGAGCCCATCAGTGATCATCGCCGTCCGGCACGGGGAGAGCGAGGCCAACCTCGCCTACCGGCTGGCCGGCGACACGCCGCTGGTCTACGAGCGGGGCGACGACGAGGTGACGTTGACCGAGCAGGGCAGGGCGCAGGCCGCGGCGCTCGGGCGCCTGCTCGCCGCCCTGCCCGGCGGCGAGGCGCCCGAACTGGTGTGGTGCTCGCCCTACCTGCGCGCCCTCGACACGTGGCGGATCGCCCAGGACACCTGGGGCGTCCGCCCGCTCCCCGTCACCGTGGACGAACGGCTCAGGGACCAGGAGATGGGCGAGTTCGCCCGCTACAACCCGGTCGCGGCCGAGGAACGTTTCCCCGGGGAGCGGGCGCGGCGAGAGGCCGAAGGCGCCTGCGCCTACCGCCCGCCCGGGGGAGAGTCACTGGCCGACGTCGTCGGCCGGCTCCGTGACCTCCTCGCCGACCTGCGGCGGCGGGCCGGCGGGCGGCGGGTGCTGATCGTCGCCCACGACTCCGTGGTGCTGGGGCTGCGCCATGTCATCGCCGGCGACACCGACGCGCGGCTCGCGGCCGTGCTGGAGTTCGCGCCGGTGCTCAACGCCTCCGTGTCGGTCTGGCGCACCGGCGGCGAACGTTTCGAGCTCGTACGCTTCAACGACGTCGCCCACCTGACCCCCTGACACCACGCCCTCGCCCGCCCGGCCTCGACGTCCGAGGCCTCGCCCCGCTCGGAGCGGCCCGACCCCAGAGACCCGCGACCTCGCCCGCCGCCCTCACCCCGTCCGGACGATCAGGTCGGCGCGCTCCCGCGTGCGGTCCTCGGCGAACCACGTCCGCTCGGCCGCGAACCACGTACGCCACCGGGGCTCCAGCTCGGGCCCGTCCCGCTGCAGGACGCGCGCCAGCCGCACCGCCTCTGGAGCCTCCACCCAGACGGTGTACGCCAGCAGCTCCGCCACCGAGGCCCTGGCCGCGCCGGCCCCCTCGATGACGAGCACCGGCGCGACGGGCACGCCCACCTGCTCGGCGTATTCGCCCCGCACCCAGTCGTACCTGCGGAAACCTCCGGGGCGGCCGTGCCGCAGCGGCTCGATCACCTGCGACTCCAGCGCGTGGAACCAGCCGCCTGGCCCGTCGTCCCACGGCACGGGGAAGTCGTCGCTGTGGATCACCTGGCACCCGAGGCCGGCGGCGAGCCGCCGCGCGAACGTCGTCTTGCCGGATCCGGCCGGCCCGTCCACGGCCACCAGCCGGACGGGCCCGCACGACGGGGGCAGCTTCCCGATGTGATCGGCCGGCGGATTCATCGGACCAGGGTAGAGGAGAGGGGGCTCATGCCTGAGAGAATGTTCTTTCGCCCTTGGAGCGCATGTAGGAGGTTGATCTTGCTGGGACCCCTCGGCGACATCGTCGTGCTCGATCTGTCCAGGGCCCTGGCCGGGCCGCACGCCGCGCAGATGCTGGGTGACCTGGGCGCCAGGGTGATCAAGGTCGAGCATCCGGACGGCGGTGACGAGTCGCGGGGCTGGGGCCCGCCGTTCGCCGGGCCGGATCACGATATCTCGACCTATTTCCTGGCGGCCAACCGCAACAAGCAGTCCATCACCGTCGACCTCAAGTCCGCGGAGGGCAAGGAGCTCATCGAGCGCCTCGTCCGCCAGAGCGACGTCCTCGTGGAGAACTTCCGCACCGGCGTGCTCGACCGCCTCGGATTCTCCGCCGAGCGCCTCCACGAGCTCAACCCCCGCCTCGTCATCCTGTCCATCACCGGGTTCGGCCACGACGGCCCCGAAGGCGGCCGCCCCGGCTACGACGGGATCGCCCAGGGCGAGGGCGGCCTGATGTCGCTGACCGGCCCCTCACCCGACGAGCCCTACCGCGTCGGCGCGTCCATCGCCGACCTGCTGGCCGGCATCCACGGCGCCTACGGCGTGGCCGGGGCACTCTACGAGCGCGAGCGCACCGGCAAGGGCCGGGTCGTGCGCACATCGCTGCTGGCCGCCGTTACCGGCGTGCACGCCTACCACGGCACCGCGTGGACGGTCGGCGGCAAGGTGCCCGCCGCCGGCGGCAACCACCACGCCTCCATCGCCCCCTACGGCACCTTCCGCTGCTCCGACGGCATGCTGCAGATCGCCGCCGCCAACGACGGCCAGTGGAAGAAGGTCGCCGCTCTGCTCGGCATCGATCCCGCCGATCCTCGCTACACCACCAACAGGGAGCGGTTCGCCCACCGCGACGAGCTGATCGCCGACATGGAACGGGCCCTGGCCGCCCACGACCGCGCCCACTGGCTGGCCAGGCTGGCCGATGCCGGCGTGCCGGCGGGCGCGATCAGGTCGATCGACGAGGTCTACGCCTGGGAGCAGACCCGCTCGCAGGGCCTCGTCGTCGAGGTCGAGCATCCGGTGCTCGGGAAGATCGAGCTGCCGGGGCCGCCGTTGCGCTTCGACGGGCTGACCGGAGCGGAGCACAGCGCGCCGCCCACGCTCGGCCAGGACAACGACTCCGTGCTCGCCTGGCTGCGGGAGCGCGAACGATGATTCCCCACCCGCGGCACCGGACGGCGCTCTCATGCGTCACCATTGCAAGGATGTCCGACTTCTAGGGAGTGATAGTGAGCCGTCCGGACGCGCGCACACTGATCGACACGGTCCTCGACAAGGGCTCGTGGACATCGTGGGACGCGCCGCCAGCCGATCCGGCGCCGCCCGGCTCCTCCTACGCCGACGAGCTGGCCGCGGCCCGGGTCAAGTCCGGCTACGACGAGGCCGTGATCACCGGCGAAGGACGGCTCGACGGGCGCAGGGTCGCGATCGCGGCCTGCGAGTTCTCGTTCATGGCGGGCTCCATCGGGGTGGCGGCGGCCGAGCGGTTCGTGAGCGCGGTCGAGCGGGCCACCCGCGAGGGGCTGCCGCTGCTGTCCGCGCCGGCCTCGGGCGGCACGCGGATGCAGGAGGGAGCGGTCGCGTTCGTGCAGATGGTGAAGATCACCGCCGCGATCCAGGCGCATCGCGCCGCCGGCCTGGCCTACCTGGTCTACCTGCGGCACCCGACGACCGGCGGGGTCTTCGCGTCGTGGGCGTCGCTGGGGCACGTCGCGGCGGCCGAGCCGGAGGCGCTGATCGGGTTCATGGGGCCGAGGGTGTTCGAGTCGCTGCACGGCTACCCCTTTCCCGAGGGCGTGCAGGTGTCGGAGAACCTGCACCGCAAAGGGCTCCTCGACGCGGTGGTGTCGGCGGAGGACGCGCGGGAGGTCGCGATCAGGGCGCTCGCCGTGCTCGCCGCCGACAGTTCCGCCGTCGTGGCAGGTCCTCCTCCCGAGGAGGACCTGCGTCCCGTGGAGGCGTGGGAGGCGATCACCCGCTCGCGCCGCGACGACCGGCCCGGCGTGCGCACGCTGCTCAAGCTCGCCGCCACCGACGTGACCCCGCTCAGCGGCACCGGCGAGGGCGAGAACGAACCGGGGCTGCTGCTGGCGCTGGCCAGGTTCGGCACCGCGCCGGCGGTGGTGCTCGGCCAGGACCGCCGCTTCCAGCGCGCCAACTCGCCGCTGGGCCCGGCGGGGCTGCGCGCTGCCAGACGCGGCATGCGGCTGGCGGCCGAGCTGGCCCTGCCCCTGGTGACCGTCGTCGACACGGCAGGCGCCGACCTGTCGAAGTCGGCCGAGGAGGGCGGCCTGGCCGCCGAGATCGCCCGCTGCCTGGCCGAGCTGGTCATGCTCGACGCGCCCACCGTGTGCCTGCTGCTCGGTGAGGGCGCGGGCGGGGCGGCGCTGGCGCTGCTGCCCGCCGACCGGGTGCTCTGCGCGCAGCACGCCTGGTTGTCGCCGCTGCCGCCCGAGGGCGCCTCGGCCATCCTCTACCGCTCGGTCGACTTCGCCCCCGAGATCGCCCAGGCGCAGCACATCCGCGCCACCGACCTGCGGCGCGACGGCATCGTCGACCGGGTCATCCCCGAGCTGCCCGACGCCGCGTACGAGCCTCGGGACTTCTGCGAACGAGTGGGGCGGGCCCTGGAGCACGAGATCGCGCTGCTGCTGCGATCGACCCCGGCCGACCGGTTCGCCGCCCGCCAGGCCCGCTACCGCCGCCTCGGCACCCCCGCCGGTTAGCGCCTACGGCACCGGGACGCGTTCGACCCGGATCGAGAGGACCTCCTCGCGGGGCACCACGACCTCGTAGGCGCCGTGGTCGACCATCCAGTAGCCCAGCGCCTCCGCCTTCATCCCGCTGTGCCCGGTGTAGGCGATGTGCAGGCCGTCGTCGTCCTCGTCGAGCACGATGCACGGCTCGCCGCCGAACGCCCCCACCGTGCGGATCAGCACCAGCCACTCCAGCTGCGCCCTGGGCACGACCCGCCGCCAGTAGCCGGAGGCCGGCTCGAACCCGTCGAGCTCCGTCTCGCTGAACAACACCACCTGGTCGCTGTCGGGGCCGAGGGCGGCGGGCAGGGTGCGCTCGCCGAAGCGGGCCACGAAGCCGGAGGCGATCGGCACGGTCTCGTCGCTCATGCGGCGGGCCGCCAGGTCAGCCCGTCGTAGTGGGCGAAGGTCCGCTCGCCCTCGGCCGTGACGCGAATGATCTCCGCCCCGGCCGGGATCGGCATCGGAACGGTGTGGAACTGCGGCACCACGTGCTCCGACGAGGTCGTGAACCCATTGCCGGCGAAGGGGGGAGCGTCGCTCCAATCGCCCCCCATGTGCGGCCCGTACGGCACCGCGTAGGTGTCGATGTCGCGGGCGCACCAGCGCATGACGTAGATCTCGGGCACCTCGGCGAACAGTTCCGATCCATCGAACGACAAATCGAGCCCATAGTAGAGCGCCTCCGGTGTGGTCAACCTGACGCAATCCTGCACCCGGTAGACATAGCCGGAAATGACCGTGCGCTTGCCCGACAGATATGGCACGAGCAGACGCGGCGGGACAACCTTTTGCATCTGCGTTCCGCTCACGCTCCTACTTTACGATCTGTTGACCCCGGAAGACGCGATGTTCCAGGCACGGCAGGGTGGCGCGGGCGGCGGCGGTCTGCTCGTGGTCGATCTCCACGATCTGCACGCCGGGCGCGGTGCCGAGGTCGGCGCGCACCACGCCCAGCGGGTCGACCAGCATGCTGCGGCCCACACCGTAGCCGTCGGACGCCTCGGCCGGGTTGGGCGCCTGGCCGACGGCCGCGGTCCACGTGGTGTTCTCCAGCGCCCGAGCCCTCACCAAGGTCACCCAGTGGTCCTCCTTGAGCGGGCCTGACCCCCACGCCGCGATCACCGCGAACAGCTCTGTGCCCTGGTCGACCAGCGCCCTGGCCAGCTCGGGGAAACGGACGTCGTAGCAGGTGATCAGCCCGACCCGCACCCCGGCCAGTTCGACGACCACCGGCTCGGCGCCCGGCTCGACCAGGTCGGACTCCTTGGCGCCGAACGAGTCGAACAGGTGGATCTTCCGGTACGCCGCCCGCACCGTGCCCTCGGCGTCGACGGCCACGGCCGTGTTGTGCACACGCTGCTCGCCCGGCTCGAACACGCCGGCGACCACCGCGAGCCCGTGCTCCTTGGCCGCCCCGGCCAGGCCCGAGACGAACGGCCCGTCGAGCGGCTCGGCCAGGCTCGTGATGCGCCTGCCGTAGCGGGTGAGCGTGGCTTCGGGGAAGATCGCTAGGTCGGCGCCCTCGGCTCGGGCGAGCGCCTGCCGCACCCTTTCGAGGTTGGCCTGCGGGTCAGGGGAGACCGGGATCTGGCAGAGGGCGATTCTGGTCACGGCCAGACTCTAGCCGGTTGGGCACCCGCCGAAACCAGGTGAGGCACCGCCATGCCCATTCGAGCGGCCCGTACCTGAACCTCGCCAGCCACCACCGGCTCAGCAGCACCTGCGCGGCCACGGTCACCACCGTCAGACCCACCACCGACCAGCGGGTGGTGTCGGCGTCGACCAGCGGGCCCGCCAGAATGATGATCGCGGTGCCGGAGACGTAGTTGGTCAGCGCCATCCGCCCCAGCGGCTCCAGCACCGCCGCCGACCACGGCCCCAGCACGAGCAGCAGCCCCAGCGAGTACGCCGCCGCGCCCGCCAGCGCGGCCACGCTGTAGGTCGACCAGGTGTGCGTGGCCGACCACGCGGCCGTCAGCAGGACGGTGGCCGCAGCGGCGACCGCGAACGACGGGAGCAGCAGCCATCGCGGCGGACGCAGCTGCCACAGCGCCATGCCGACCAGGAACAGGCCGGGGATGAGCAGGGCCCCGCCGCCGACGGCCACCGCCCACACCAGGGCTCCCAGCCCGAGCAGCAGCACCGGCAGGCCGGGGGCCAGGAACGAGGCGGGCAGCAGCACCACCGCCCCGTAGAAGGCGTAGTCGGTCAGCACCTCGCCCTCGTAGAAGGTGCGCTGCACGAGTCCGAAGCAGAACAGCCAGAACAGCCTGCTCAGCAGCGCCCACCGGCTGTTGCCGCGCAGGAACAGCAGGAAGCTGATGCCGAACAGCAACGAGAAGATCGGGTAGAACCGGCTCTGGAACAGCGCTTCGACGGTCCAGTCGACGCCGGTCTGCTGCTTCGTGCTGTGCTGCCAGGTGTTGACCAGCATGATTCCGCCCACCGCGAAGCCGCGGAGAGCGTCGAGTTCACGGACGCGCGTCAGAGGAACCAGGTGTACCACCATATGAGGAATCCGGCGCCGATGACGGTCGCGGCGACCTGCGGCCACCCGCGGTCACGCAGCAGCGCCACGGCCGTCAGCAGGGCCGACGCCACCGCGATCGACGTGTACGCGACCGTGGTGCCGGGGACACCGACGGCCAGCGCGGTGCCGTTCGCGACGGCGAGGGTGTGCGCGGACTGGGCCACGATCCCGGTGAAGGCGACGCCCGACAGGCCGCCGTAGGCCGCGAGCGCCCGGCCTCTCAGTGCCCCGGAGACGAGCTGGACCAGGGAGGCGAGCGCGAAGGCCGCGAAGGGGGCGGCCAGCCAGGGGAAGCGGGAGATCAGGTATGGGGCTCCCGTGACGTGCAGGTCGTCCGGCCGGGCCGTGGCGTCCGCGCAGGGCGCGGCCGGTGCGGCGGCCGGGTCGGCCACGAAGGCGGCGATCTTCCCGCGGGCGCAGTCGCTGGTGAGGAAGACGGCGTGGGAGGCGCCGGCGAACTCCTCGAAGCGGGCCTTCGGCAGGGCCTCCGGAAGGGCCTGGGCGGCGGATCCGGTGAGGGCGGTGGGGTCGTGCCGGCCGCTCAGGACGTAGG